>NZ_OZ034994.1:604861-907292 GCF_964031045.1 Spiroplasma endosymbiont of Aspidapion aeneum
GCTTTTAACTATTCAAGATAACATTAAAGAAACACAAGATAAAATTAATGTTGCCAGTGATAATAATATAGCAATAATTGATAAGATAAAAGATGAATCTATAAATTTAGATCCAAATGCTGAGGTTGCATTTCTTGATGACCAAGTAATTGTTTATAATAAAAATATATCTTCTGAAAATAAACAAAATATAGATGGAATACATAGTGTATTTGACAGCCCATTATCAACCAACGATAGACTCGATGGTCTATTTAATGATACACAATTTACTCAACAAAAAGAAAATGATGAAATAGTTTTTGAAACCCCAACTGAAAATATACCAACTCAAAATCAAATTACATCTCCAAAAATAGACACATTAAAAAAACAAATTATTCCTATTGAAGAAAAACAAAATTCACTAAGAGAACTAAATGATAATTTAGAAACCAAAGAAAATGAAGTAAACAAATTAAAAGATCAATTAAAAAACAAAGATCTTGATAAAAAAGAAAAAAAACAAATTCAATCTCAATTAGACCAAGAAAATAAAAATATTTCACAAATTGAAAAACAAATTGGTAGCACAGAAAAACAAATTAACAGTGCTATAAAAGACAATACTAGTGTAATAGATAAAATTAAAAAAGAAACTAGAAAAATAAACCCTGATGCTGAAGTTAAATTTGTCAATGATGAGGTTGTTGTTCATGATAAAAATAATTTATCAACACAATTTGAACAAACAAAACCAACAGAACCAACAAATATTATCGACAACATTCCATTATCAACCAACGATAGAGTCGATGGTCTATTTAATGATGCACAATTTACTCAACAAAAAGAAAATGATGAAATAGTTTTTGAAACCCCAACTCAAAATCAAATTACATCTCCAAAAATAGACACATTAAAAAAACAAATTATTCCTATTGAAGAAAAACAAAATTCACTAAGAGAACTAAATGATAATTTAGAAACTAAAGAGAATGAAGTAAACAAATTAAAAGATCAATTAAAAAACAAAGATCTTGATAAAAAAGAAAGAAAACAAATTCAATCTCAATTAGACCAAGAAAATAAAAATATTTCACAAATTGAAAAACAAATTGGTAGCACAGAAAAACAAATTAACAGCGCTATAAAAGACAATACTAGTGTAATAGATAAAATTAAAAAAGAAACTAGAAAAATAAACCCTGATGCTGAAGTTAAATTTGTCAATGATGAAGTTGTCGTTCATGATAAAAATATTTTATCAACACAATTAGAACCAAACAACATGGATATAATTTTCGAAAATTCAACCCCATTAGGTGATAGTGATAATTTTAATCAATTTAATGGTCAAGAACAAAAAAGTCAAGCAGCTAATTTAGAAAAAAATGAAGTTTCTAATAATATAAAAACTCTAAATGATTCCATCAATATAACAACAACAGATAATAACAATGATAATTTATTTAGAAAAAATATAACCGATAATAGTAGTAATATTGTAAATAATGAAACTGATCGTTTTAATAATTCAGAATTTTTAGATGATGATGAAACAACATCTTCAATTCCTCAACAGTTAAATGTAGCAATCGAAGACAGTGTTTGAGACAAAGAAACTGTAGATCAATTTCAACCTCAACAACAAAGAGTAAATCCTTCAATCGAGGATAGTGTTTGAGACAAAGAAACTGTAGATCAATTTCAACCTCAACCAAAATATTCAGATTCACAAAGACCAGTTCAACCTCAACAACAAAGAGTAAATCCTTCAATCGAAGATAGCGTTTGAGATAAAGAAAATGTAGAACAATTTCAACCTCAACCAAAATATTCAGATTCACAAAGACCAGTTCAGCCTCAACAACAAAGAGTAAATCCTTTAATCGATGATAGCATTTGAGATAAAGAAGCTGTAGAACAATTCCAACCTCAACCTAAATATTCAGATTCACAAAGACCAGTTCAACCTCAACAACAAAGAGTAAATCCTTCAATCGAGGATAGTGTTTGAGACAAAGAAACTGTAGATCAATTTCAACCTCAACCAAAATATTCAGATTCACAAAGACCAGTTCAACCTCAACAACAACAAAATCTAAAAAATAGCCCATGAACTGATTTAAATGATGTAACAAATTCAGACACATTAACTCAATTAAAACAAGCTGAAGAACAATTTAGTAGAGAACAAGATTTACAACCTAAATTTGCAGAAAATAGCAACCCTGGTTATTATGAACCGCCAGCTAATATTTTTAATAATGATCATTCTGTTTTTGATGACTATAAAAATAATGAACAATCTATAAATAGAGAACAAAAAAATAAAGCTAGCAGATTAAATGAAAATGAAAATATCAGTACAAATAATAAACCCCCAGTACCAAAAGAAGAAGTGTATAATGACGCATGAGCAATTCCATCTTTTGATAAAAAAAATGCAATATCTAAAAAAAGAGCATCAAATGTTAAACCAAATTTAGGTTCAAAAGAACAAAGAATTAGAAATCTTTCATTTGGAAATATTGATGATGATAATGCTTTAATTGGTTCAGTAACTCCAAAAGGAATTGATGCAGCTGGTAGAAGAATAGATGCTCCTATGAATAATCTTGGTACTAATAGAAATAGTAATCAAGTCAATACACGACAATATTCAGCGCTTATAAAAAATATAAGATCTGCTTTTACAACACCATCTCAAAAAAGTGGAGAAGCATATAGACTAACAAATAAATATATATCAAATCTAAAAAACGGTTCTGATAGTAATACTATCAAAAACTCTTATCAAGAAGTAATTGGTAAAATGAAAGATATAACAAGACCAGATATTAAGCTTATCAATATGATAGGGCAAATTAATAGGCTCGATATTAATCGAGCTAATAAAATTATTCCAAATTTAAATAGAGTAAATAGCTTGGCTTCCTCATATAAGAGGGCATATAAGGAAAGAGATTTTGCATCAGCGGAAAAAATAATTTCACAAATATATAAAGAGTCCTTAAGAAGTGATACTTTAGCATTAAGAGCTGGAAAACTAATAAAAGAAAAAATAGAAAAAAATAATATATCTTATAATTCTATTTCTGAACTTGTTAATTTACTAGATCTAGCAGAGTCTAAAAATGATATAAGTACTTATCGTAAGGGATTAAATCGTTTAATTTCTGAGATGTGAAATGTTTAATATAATTATGATTAAAGGAGAGATAACATGGTAATAGGGGTAGGTGGTTATATTTGTAGTGGAAAATCTTACATATGTAACAATATATTTAAAAAAATTGAAAATTCATTAATAATATCTGTTGATCGAGTAGCGAGAGAAATTTATTATGATAAAAAATTTCTTGAATTTATTCGAAAAAATTGTCCAAGTGCTATTTCAGAATTTGGAATAAATACAAAAATTATTCTAGAAAAAGTGCTTTTTAATGATAAGATAAATATGGAATTTTGTCAGCTTTCTTGGGACTTAATATCTAATCTTGTTAATAAAAATATTGAAGATATTTCAAAGCATTATAAATATATATTTATTGAAGCTGCTCTAATAACATTTTTAAGTATAAAATATGATAAAATAATATGAGTGCAAATGGTTGAACCAGAATTTTACAAACAAAGTTTAACAAAGAGAGACCCAGATAACATTAAAAATATATTAAGAATATTAGATTTTCAACATAGAATATATAAACCAGAACAAATAAGATTTGACTATATTATAGACAATTCATCATCAACTTCATTTTCATATGAATTGAAATTGTTTTTCAAGGAATTAAACCTTGATTATGATAAAATTATGAACACTGTATTAGTTGAGAAAAATGAGGATAATTAATGGAAGCTGTTGTTAATAAAAAAGTGAAATTAAGAAATGGAGAAAACATTAACATTATTGGAGTCGGTCTACAAAGAATAGATGATGAAAATTTTCTTGTTGAAGTAATATTGGCTGCTTTTTATCTTGGTTATAGACGTTTTGATTTGTCATATTACTATAAAAAAGAATCACTTGTTGCAAATGCAATATTAAGATCAAATCGTAAACGAGAAGAATTTTACCTAACATCTGCTATTGATTCACAAAGTGTTAATGTTAATGAAGTAAACATAGAGTTTGAAAGAATTTTAAATGATCTCAAAATGTCATACTTAGATCTTTTAATTATTGACCCATCTAAAGGTAATTGAAGAATTACTTATAAAGTTTTATTAGAATTGCAAAAACAAAAGAAAATCCGATCAATTGGAGTTAAAGATTTTAGTTTAGAACAATTAATAGATTTACATAAAGAATTTAAAAATTACCCAGAAGTTTTATTTATTAAACTTTCACCTGGAAAATATAATTCACCACTTATTGATTTTTGTAAGAAAAATAATATTAAAATTCAAGCAATGCATTTAATGATGAAAGGGAATGTGGAAAGGGTTAGAGCTATTCAACTTTTAGCAATGAAATATGAATCAACCGAATATCAAATTGTTATGCGCTGAGCTTTACAAAGAAATATTATTGCTAGCCCTCAGGTATTTTCATTAATTAGTTTATTAGAAAATATTGGGATCAATTATTTTAAATTGTCAGAAAAAGATTTAAAAGAAATTGACACACTAAATTATAAAAAAAATGTATAATATAAATAGAAAGGGTCTAAAATGAAAAAACTGTTAAAATTATTGTCTATATTCTCTTTCACAGCCCCAGCTCTAACTCAAGTTGTTTCTTGTAGTAAACCTGGAGATAGTTTTATATTTTCAAAAGATGATTGACCAGCCGAAATTTCTAATAGTTGAACAAATAATGCATTATCTTCTATTGTTGTAGAAAAAGATCCTACTCCAGATAAATTAAAAACCAATGATAATGATTATATTGCTTCCGCTACAGAAGCTTTTAAAGAAGATATTGAAAATATTCTTGCCTCAAAATTTACAAATAAAAGTTTTTTTATAGATTGATATAATAAAGCAAAAATTGAGGTTAAAATCATTTATGAGGGAGAAAGTCAATTAACTCCTGAAAAGTTTATATCAAAAATTTTAACTAAATTTGGCCAAAATAAAAATATTATAAAAGCTTATGTTAACATTTCAGATAATCATGATAATGTTTCTCTACCATTTAATTTTTATTTTAATTACAATAAGACAATTAATTTGCAAGTTGAAGAATTTAAAAATAGTTGATTTTCATCTTCTTTTTACAATTCAACCTCTGCATACCAATCAAAGGTGCAAAATATAGGAGAAGATTATTCATATTATCATCAACTTTTTCTTTCAAATTTTATTAATGATATTATTGGAATGAATAGTGGTGGTAACAATAATCATTTAGACTTAAGCAATTATATTCTTTCATTTTATAAAAATGGAGAACAAGTATCACTTAAAAGCAGAATTGCAACTATTTTTAATAGTTACAATATTAAATTCGATAAATCAGGTGACCCATCAATTACTCTCACAGACCCAAGTACACCAGAAAATGAGATAACTTTTAAAATTAAATATATATAAAATAATAGAGAGCAGTTGATAAATGGAAGATATTAGAAAATTAATTGAAAGACGAAGAAAATTTATTCAACTTATATATCGATATTTTTGTCTAGATAAAACAATTCAGTCAATTATTAATGAAATTGAAGCAAATTTTCAAATAAATTTAGAAAAATCAGACAAAGAAATACTAAAAAGATGGGTATATATTATTGATGAGGCAGTTGAATTTATATCATCTAATGTTTCTACTAAATGATCATGGGAACGGTTACCACATATTCACCAAGCAGTTTTGGTTAATGGATATTTTGAGATAACAGATGAAAAAAGAGAGAAAGCAATTGTAATAAATGAAATGTTAAAATTATCATTTTTATATCTTCCTAGTCAGGATAATAAATATATTAATGCAATTTTAGATAAATTATAAAATTTGTAGATTAATAGGGGAGTTTAATGTCAACGAAATATAGTTCAATTCAACAACTAGCAGATGTTATTAGTGATGCGATTAGATTAAACGAAAACTTAAATAACGTAGAAATTTATGGAGAAATTTCTGATTTTTCAACTGTAAATGGTCATTCATATTTTAACCTCAAAGACCCCTCATCATCTATTAGTGCTGTTTTATGAAAGTCAACACCAAATATTAGTCGAGAACTATTAAAAAATGGTGTTAGTTTATGAGTGACTGGAGATGTCACATATTATGGTAAGGCAAATAAAGTAAATTTTACTGTTAAAAAGATACAAATTGATGGTATTGGTGAGATCGAAGAATTATATAACCAACGAGTGATTGAGGTTACAAAAAAAGGTTGAACCGATCGAAAAAGAAAAATTGTAAAGCTACCAAGAAATATAGCCATTATATCTGGTTTGGGCGCATTTGGTTTACAAGATGCTCTTACAACAATTAAATCTAGAAATGCTAATGTTAATCTCTTTATTTTCTCAAGTCTTGTTCAAGGTGATTCTGCAATTGGTTCAATTTTAAAAGCAATAAAATTAGTCAATAAATTGAGTGGAACAAAAATCCCAAAAATAGATACACTTTTGTTAATTAGAGGTGGGGGAAAAATTGACGATCTTTGGTGTTTCAATGATCTTAAAATTGCAGAGGCTATCTATAATTCAGAAATTAGCGTTATTACAGGAATTGGACATGACCCAGATGTTACAATTGCAGATTTAGTTGCCGATCTTCGTGGACTCACACCCACAGATGCAGCAACAAAAGCTATTGAAGATAAGCAAGTAACATTGCAGATTGTATCTTCAATGTTGCAACAAAATAAAAATATTATAGAATCAAAATTAGATGCATATAAGGGAGAGTATAATAATATTGTCGAACAGAGAAAAAACATAAAAAATGTTTTAAATAACAAAATAAAGGCAGTTGCTCAACAATTTTTTCAATATAAAGATTTAATTGAAAAGAACATTAATTGAAAATTTGAAACACTGAAAAGAGAGTACTTAAATATTCAAGAAAGAATCGAGCTTATAAATCCAATGAGACCACTTGATAAGGGCTTTGCAATTGTGAGGGATAAAAACACTAATAAACTTATTAAAAATGGAGATGATATTATTGAAGGTAATATTTATAAGATTGAATTTAAAGATTCAATAGTAAATGTGATAAGAAAGGGGAAATAAATTATGCCAATAACAAAAAGAATGATTAATGATATCATGTTAGAACTTAAAGAAAAAAGTGATAAAATTAATGATCCAAATACTTCATTAGAAGATGCAATTGAATTGTATAAACAATCTAAGGCGCTTTTTGATGAATTTGGAGAAAAAATTAAAACTGCTGAAGGAGAAGTTATGACAGTTAGTGAAAATGGGGAACTATCTAAATTATCATAATATTTAGTTGAGATTAAATATATTTTTAAATATTACTACATATTTTAATCTTAATCCCTACAAACCCCCCTCAATAGGGGAGTTTTTTTCTTTTTAGAGGTTTTAAAGCACATAATTTTCATTCATTTATAATTTCGTTATTAAAAAATGATATAATAATAAAAAGACTGTAAAGGAGAAGGCTATGAATGATAATAAAAAACAAATTTTAAATAAATTATTAAACGATAGCATGGTTAGAGAATATCTAGAATCAACTACCCCAGAAAAAGTTAATGAATTTTACAATAATATTGAAGATATCTACAATATGCTCCATTTAAAAAATAAAGTTGATGAAGATATAGTTAACCAGGTTTCGAATTTTATTGATATTAAAGAAACTGAAGAGAAAAAAATAGTCAAAGAACTAAGTGATTTTAATCACGAATTTAATCGTGATATATTAAAAAAAAAGTAAACAGTATTAAATATGATCAAAACAATCGTAGTGATTTTTTTAAAAGACTTAGTCAATTAATTAAATTAGAAGATTCTCAAAAAATGTATTTTTCACATGAAGATAATAAAAATCTTGTTGATATTGCCAACTATTATTACAAATCAAATATTGACAAATCTTATAAGGAAAATATGAAAATAAAAGTTGAAGATTCTAAATATGATTCACATATATTACTAGACAATATGGACAATATTATTAATTTTCCAATTAAAGAAAAGTATTTTTTGAAAGTAATAAATTATGACCCAGAAAACTTAAATTATCAAATTAAATCAGATAATATTTCAGTTGTTGATTGCTATTTTGATGTAAAAAATGGTGTGATAATTCTCTATGGGGTATCACTTGGAAATGCAAATTTAGATTTTGAAGCTTTTGATAAAAAAGATGGTTATTTTTACAATAAAAAAATTGCGATTAAGATTGTGGAAAATAATCAGTCACAAACCAAACCAGAAGATTATGACCCAAGCTTATATAAAAATTATTTAGATAAACTTATTTCAGGATTTGAATTTGAAGATGAACAATACGATGATGGGTTTAACTTTGAGGATGTTGAAAATAACATTAACTTTGGAAGTGATGGAATCACATATAAACATGGATGAAAACTTAACTATGACCGTCATACTCCAGAATCGATTCGAAAATATTATAAAATCCCTCAAAGCTTTTTAATTAAACAAGAATTTGAAATTGATGAATATTCAACAAAAAATCAAAGTGTTATTGACCCATTTATTATTGAAGATTTAAGAAATAATCTTAAGGGTGATAAATTTTCAGAAAAATATCTATTAAAGCCAAAAATCGTTAAAATTAAAAAAGTTTATGTTGATAGTGAAGAAGAAAAAATTAGATTATTATCAGAACTAAAAGATACGTTGGGGGAAAATGATCCAAACAATAAATATGTAAGAAGAATAACTGGACTTAGATATAAAGAACTTTTAAATGAAATATCTAGAAAACAAGAAAAAGTTATTAATACATATGGTTCTGTAATGTTTGAGAAAATTGCAGAATCAATTAAAAGCGATCTTAAAATATATCAAAATAATAATGAAGAAAATAAATAGAATTAAATTGTTGGGTTTTATATATGAAAAAAAGATTAGATGAAATATTAGTAGACTTAAATCACTTTGAGAATAGGTCTAAATCAAAATCAAATATTATTGTTGGTAATGTGATTGTTAACAATGAAAAAATCACAAAACCAGGAACACTATTTAATCCAGAAAAACTAAATATTCAGTTAATAAATCAAAATCAAGAAAGATTTGTTTCTAGAGCTGGAAGCAAATTATACAAAGCAATTATAAAATATGGGCTAAATTTAGATGGTCTTGTATGTTTAGATATTGGTTCTTCAACAGGTGGCTTTAGTGATTGTTGCTTACAAATGGGAGCTAGTTTAGTCTATGCTGTTGATGTTGGAACAAATCAATTAGACTATCGCCTTAGAACAAATCCAAAAATAGTTTCAATGGAGAAACTAAATTTTAGAGATGTTAAAATTGATATGTTTGAAAAAGAAATTAATTTCTTTTGTTGTGATGTTAGTTTTATTTCATTAAAACACATTTTGCCACCATTAAAAGATATTGTTAAAGTAAATACATTTGGAGTTTTATTAATAAAACCCCAATTTGAATCTTCACGAGAAAATGTAAAAGCGGGAAAAATCAATAGTAAAAATGTCCATATTGAAGTTATTGAGAGCGTATTTAATTATTTGAATATAAATTACTTTGATGTTATTGAAATTGATTTTTCTCCAATTTTGGGTAATAAGAAAAAAAATATTGAGTATATTACTGTTGTTAAAAAAAGACAGGACAAAAAGAAAGAGACAAATAAAGATATAAATAGTATAATAAATTGTGTAAATAGTGCTTGAGATTTTTTTAAGGACAATGATTATGAAAGAATATAAAGTTATACTTTTAATGGATATGGATGCTTTTTTTGCCTCATGTCACGAAGCGATTGACCCAAAATTAAAAGAAAAACCATTGGTTGTTTGTTCTCCAAATAGTCGCGCAATTATAACAACATCAAATTATAAAGCAAGAAGTATTGGAATTAAATCTGGGATGCCATACTTTAAAGCAAAAAAACTTAGTAACAACCTTAATATTGCCACTCCTGATTATCAATTATATTCTAATTTTTCATCAAAAATATTTGAATTACTAATTGATGAATATACACCAAAAGTTGAGGTTGCCTCAATTGATGAGTGTTATATTGACGCAACAAATATTTGACATAAATATGGTTCAATTAAAAAACTATGTTTAGATATTCAAAGAAAAATCTATAAAGAATTTAAGCTCACATGTTCAATTGGAGCATCATACACTAGATTTTTTGCAAAAATGGCGGTTAGTTTTAATAAACCAAATGGGGTTAAGATTATAAAGGGTGATGATTATAAAAAAGAAATTTGACAATTAGATATTGAGAAAATGTTTATGATTGGTCCATCAACTGCTGTAAAATTGCGAGAAATAAATATAAAAACAATAGGAGATCTTGCGTGTAGTAATGTTAAAGATCTTGAAAAGGTTTTAGGTGTACGGGGAAGAAATCTATACAATTGTGCAAATGGAATTAGTTCTGATGTAGTCTTAGCAGAATCTTCACAAAATAAAAGTATTAGTAATGAATTTACATTAGATGTTGAATCAAATCAATTTGAAGAATTAAAAAATTATATTTACTTTCTTTGCAAGAGAGTACATAATCGTTTAGAAAGACGTTTTTTAATGTTTAAAAATGTCTCTGTTTTATTGGCAACAAGAAATAGGAATGGGGAGTTTATTCGTTCTAAGAGTATTGTTAATAAATCAATGCAAAGAACATTAAATGACTATAGTGACCAATTTAATACTCTTCTAAATCAAGCATATAACATCTTTGAAGAATTTTTTGATAATCAGAGCATATATAAAATTGGAATTGGTGTAAAGGATCTAATTTCAAAAAAAAATTATACCTATCAATCAACATTAGATAGTATTAATCAAGTTTCAAAAAATCATAATCAAGAATTAGAATCTTTAAAGAAAAATATCAATCTTTTTTATAAAAAAGATGTTTTATATTTTGGAGATAATATGCCAAGGGAGAGTTTCAAACAAACAAAATATATATTTAATGAAGAAACTCATCTTTCTAACAAACAAATTAAAAAATCTAAAAAGTAAATATCAATTTTTTTAATTTAATGACAAAAAAATGCACAATAATTTAATTTAAGAGTAAAATATTATAGGAGGTTTTTTAATGATTAATTTAATAGTTTCAGATTCTTATGATCCAGCAAAAAATCTTGCTATCGAAGAATTTTTAACGTCTAAATTTATTACAAAAGACCCAATACTTTTTATTTGACAAAATGAAAATACAATTGTTGTTGGTAGAAACCAAAATACTTATGCAGAAATCAATGTTCAGGCTGCGTTAAATGATGATGTTAAAATAGTAAGACGTAACACAGGTGGAGGAACAGTTTTTCAAGATCTAGGGAATGTCTGTTTTTCTTTAATAGTTAATAATGATAAAAATTACTCAACTAATTTTGAATTATTATTAAAGCCAATAATTAATTATCTTAAACAAAAAGGATTAAATGCAAACTTTCATGGTAGAAATGACATTGAAATTGATGGATATAAAGTTTCTGGTAATGCCCAATTACAAAACAAATTAAAAGTTCTCCAGCATGGTACACTTTTATTTGATGTTGATTTATCAAAAATCCAAAAGTATTTAAACATCGATAAAGAAAAAATTAAGCATCAAAAGGTAAAGTCTAATATTGCACGTGTTGCAAATATTAAAAAATTACTCGATGATATTGGAATAAAAATTGATATTAAACAATTTATTGATGAGGTAATCAAAAGTTATACTATTAGTGAAGAAATAAATAAAATTGATTATGACAAAAATATTGTCCAGGAATTGGAGAAAAAATATAATTCTAAAGATTGAGTTTTCCAAAAAAATTCTGATTTTGATTATACTTCAAAAAAATATCTTGAAAATAAAGGTATGGTTGAAGTTAATATTAAAATATATAATGGAATTGTAGAGATGATAAAATTCTATGGTGATTTTCTGGGATATAAAGGAACAGAAGAATTAGAACAATCTTTAAAAAATAAAAAGTATGAGTATGACAATCTTAAAGATATATTTTTAAGATTTGATCTAAAAAAAATATTTGGGGAAAATTTTGAAGCAAATGATTTATTATCATTATGCTTCAATTAGGGGTGAAAAATGAAATTTTTAAATAATTATGATCCATTAAAAAATCAAAGAGTTGAAATAATGGACAAAGATGGTGTAATAGTTGACCAAAAACTATTTACAGGAATTGATGATAAATTTATATTAGAATCTTATAAACTTATGAACCTTTCTAGAACACAAGATATATATCAAAATAAAGTTCAAAGACAAGGTCGAATATTATCTTTCTTAAGTTCGACAGGTCAAGAAGCATGTGAGGTTGCTTACATAAAAGCGTTGAATATGAAAACAGACCACTTTCTATCAGGGTATAGAAATAATGCTGCTTGACTTGCTTGCGGACAAGAAGTAAAAAATATAATGTTATATTGAATGGGAAATGAAATGGGAGGTAGAACTCCAGATGGTGTAAATTGTTTACCACCAAACATTGTTATTGGTACACAATATTCTCAAGCAGCAGGTATGGCATTTGCAGAAAAATTCCTTAAAAGAAAAGGTGTTGTCCTAACAACAACTGGTGATGGTGGAATGAGTGAGGGTGAAACCTATGAGTCTATGAACTTTGCAAAGCTTCATAATGTTCCATGTGTATTTGTTTGTGAAAATAATAAATGAGCAATATCAACCCCAACAGCAGAACAAACAAAAACAGTTAATATAGCTGTTAAAGCTGTTGCTTCTGCTATTCCATCAATAAAAGTTGATGGGAATGATTTTGTGGCAAGTTATCTTGTTACAAAAGAGATTGTTGACTGAGTTAGAGCTGGAAATGGTCCTGCATTTATTGAATATGATACTTATCGTTTAGGAGCTCATTCATCTTCTGACTCTCCAGATATTTATCGTCCAAAAGGTGAATTTGAAAAAATGCAAGCTTTTGACCCATTAGTTAGATTGAAAAAATATTTAATTACTAAAAAAGTGTGATCTGATAAACAACAAGAAAAATTAGATAATGAACAATTAGAATTTGTGGCAAAACAATTTACATGAGCAGAAACTAATAAAAATTATCCATTAGAAGATATATTTAAATATCAATATTCTGAGCTGACAGATAATTTAAAAGAACAACAAAAAGAAGCAAGCGAATTCTTTAAAAAATATCCAGAAACATTGAAAAGGGGACACTAGTATGGCAGTTATAAATAATATTAAAGCGGTTACAGATGCAATTGATGCTTGTATGGATAAATATAAAAATGTTGTTATTTATGGAGAAGATGTTGGATTTGAAGGGGGAGTTTTTAGAGCTACCCAAGGTTTACAACAAAAATATGGGCCAGATAGATGTTTTAATGCACCAATTTCTGAAGCGCTATTTGTTGGAGCTGCATTAGGAATGGCTATGAACGGTCTATTGCCAATTGTTGAATTACAATTCCAAGGGTTAGGATTACCTTCTTTACAAAATATCATTTCTAATATTTCAAGAATGAGAAATAGAAGTAGAGGAAAATACACAGCCCCTTTAGTTATAAGAATGCCAGTTGGTGGAGGGATACGTGCCCTAGAACATCACTCTGAAGCATTAGAAGCAATATATGCGCATATTCCAGGGATTAAAACTGTAATGCCATCAACCCCATATGATACTAAAGGGTTATTATGTGCAGCCGTTGAATCACCAGATCCTGTTCTATTTTTAGAACCATCAAAACTTTATCGAGCATTTAAACAAGAAGTTCCAGATGGTTTCTACACAGTTGAAATTGGAAAAGGATTTATTATTAACCCTGGAAATGATTTAACAATAGTAACATACGGAGCTCAAACAGTGGATTGTCAAAAAGCAATTGATTTATACAATCAAAAAAATCCAAATGCTTCAATTGAATTAATAGATCTTCGAAGTATTCAACCTTGAGATAAGAAAATGGTAATTAATTCTGTTAAAAAAACTGGAAGATTACTTGTAGTTCATGAAGCTGTTCGTTCATTCTCAGTGTCTGCTGAAATTATTACAACAGTGAATGAAGACTGTTTTGAATACTTAAGAGCACCATTATCAAGATGTACTGGTTATGATGTTATTATTCCTTATGATTGTGGTGAGACTTATCATCAACCAAACCCTTATAAGGTATTAGAAGCAATTGAAAAAATAATTGCATATGAATATTAGGAGGTTTTCATGTTTCAAGTTAAATTTGCAGATATAGGTGAGGGACTTACCGAAGGTAAAGTAGTAGAAATTTTTGTTAAAGTTGGTGATATTGTCAAAGAAGGACAAGAATTATTTGCTGTTGAAACTGATAAGGTTAATTCAGATATTTATGCTCCCGTTGGAGGAAAAATTCTTAAGATAAATATTAAACCAGACCAAGAAATAAAAGTTGGTGAAGTTGTTATTGAAATTGACAATGGTGGAGCTGGACCATCTCCTTCAAAACAAGTAAAAGAAGAAGTTGTTGAAGAAAATGCATCTGTTGTTGGTTCAACACCAGTTTCAAATGATGTGATTGTTAGAAACGTTGCAACTTCAAATCAATCAAATGGTGGTCTATTTAAAGCAACACCGTTAGCAAGAAAAGTGGCAGCTGAAAAAAATATTGATCTTTCTACTATAAAACCAAGTGGACCTAATAATCGTATATTATTAAAAGATTTAGACCAAAAAAATTCAAGTGGAGTTTTAAAACAATCTTCTCAATCATTTATACCAACACAAGGAAGCATTGTAAAGACTGTATACAATGGTCTATCATGAGAATCTATTCCAATGAACGGAATAAGAAAAGCAACTGTAAAAGCAATGGAAGCTTCTTCATCTGAAAAAGCAGCATTTTCTGCTTTTAAATATATTGATTTTACCCAAATATATAATTTAAGAAAAAAAATAAAACAATCATTAAATAATGAAGATATAAAATTAACATTTTTAGCTTTTGTAGTTAAAGCTGTTGCAAAAGCACTACGTAAATATCCAAATGTAAATGTTAGAATAGATAAACAAAACAATGCTATTTTACAGTTAAATAATATTAATGTTGGAATTGCTGTTGATACCCCAAAAGGGTTATTTGTTCCAAATATAAAAAATACAGA
Organism: Spiroplasma endosymbiont of Aspidapion aeneum; assembly: GCF_964031045.1. Lineage (NCBI taxonomy): Bacteria > Bacillati > Mycoplasmatota > Mollicutes > Entomoplasmatales > Spiroplasmataceae > Spiroplasma > Spiroplasma endosymbiont of Aspidapion aeneum. The sequence continues at coordinate 620,085 of NZ_OZ034994.1, forward strand.
CCAATTATCAATATTAGAAATAGCACAACAAATAACAGAAATGGCAGATAAAGCAAGAAGCGGAAAACTAGCTACTGCTGATATGTCTGATGGAACATTTACAATTACTAATTTTGGTTCTGTTGGAATTGAATTTGCAACTCCTATTATTAATGGTCAAGAAAGCGCGATTCTTGGTCTTGGTGCAATGACAAAACAACCAAAATATAATGGTGAAAATTTAGAACCAGCATGAATTATGCCATTTTCAATTACATGTGACCATAGAATCATTGATGGGGCAGATGCTGGAAGATTCTTACAAGAAATAGAAAAATACGCAACAGACCCATTGTTGTTGTTATTATAGGAGTGAAATATGTTTCAAGTTAAATTTGCAGATATAGGTGAGGGACTTACCGAAGGTAAAGTAGTAGAAATTTTTGTTAAAGTTGGTGATGTTGTCAAAGAAGGACAAGAATTATTTGCTGTTGAAACTGATAAGGTTAATTCAGATATTTATGCTCCTGTTGGAGGAAAAATTTTTAAGATAAATATTAAACCAGACCAAGAAATAAAAGTTGGTGAAGTTGTTATTGAAATTGACAATGGTGGAGCTGGACCATCTCCTTCAAAACAAGTAAAAGAAGAAGTTGTTGAAGAAAATGCATCTGTTGTTGGTTCAACACCAGTTTCAAATGATGTGATTCCTTCACGAGGACCACAAACATCTTCAGCAGCTAATGTGAAAATCGCAGATGAATTTGATGTTATTGTTGTTGGTGCTGGTATAGGTGGGTATATTTGTTCTATAAAATGTGCTCAACTAGGTTTAAAAACCCTTAATATTGAAAAAGAATATTATGGAGGTGTATGTTTAAATGTTGGATGTATACCAACAAAATCATTACTAAGAACAACAAAAGCTTATGAGGATATAATTTCTAAATCTAAAATTCTTGGTATAGATATACCAAATACCAAAGATATTAAAATTAATTATAAACAAGCAGTTAAACGAAAAAATGATATTGTTAGTAAATTAACAAATGGTGTTAAATTTCTTTTAGATAAAAACAAAGTAAAAAAAGAATTTGGTGTGGCTGTTGCATTAGATAAAAATACTATCCAAGTCAATGGTAAAAATTATCGAACAAAAAATCTTGTCATTGCTACTGGGTCTGTTCCAAATACACTACCTCTTCCTGGTTTTGATGATGCTAGAAAAAAAGGGGTTATGATTGATTCAACAAAAATATTGTCAATTACATCAGTTCCTAAAAGCTTAACAGTTATTGGTGGGGGAGTTATTGGTGTAGAATTTGGTTGTCTATTTGCAAGCTTGGGAACAAAGGTTACAATTGTAGAAGCAGCACCAACTATCTTAGGTCTTTTAGATAAAGAAGTGAAAGACCTGATCAAAAAAGAAATGATTGAAAAATATAAAATTAAAATATTTGAAGGTGTTAAAATTGATAAATTTGCTGGAAATAAACTATTCTTTACAGAGGGCGGAAAAAGTCAATCTGTTCTTGGTGAATATTGCCTTGAATCTGTTGGAAGAAGAATATCATTAGAAGGATTTGAAAAAATTGGGATTAATCTTGATCAAAGAAAATCTGTAATAATTAATGATTATTGTAAAACTAACGTTGAAGGAGTTTATGCAATAGGAGATGTGTCTGGTAGAGCAATGTTGGCCCATGTTGCCCAACATGCTGCGATAGTTTGCGCAAATAGCATTGCAAGATCTATGCAAAAAACAGAAGCAGAAGATATTGTAATGGATTGAGATAGAATACCATCATGTATTTATACTCATCCAGAAATAGCTTCAATTGGAAAAACTGAACAAGAATTAAAAAGAGATAAAATTGAATACCAAGTTGCAAAATTTCCATTTGCAGCAATTGGTAAGGCAATGGCAGATGATGATACAACTGGGTTCGTAAAAATAATGTGTGATCCAAAATACAAAACAATATTAGGCGCACATATTATTGGAAATAGAGCGACAGATATGATTTCTGAAATAACATCTCTAATTGAATGTGAAGGAACAATTTCAGAACTAGCAAGAAGTATTCATCCTCACCCAACAATGAGTGAAGCAATTGGAGAAGTTGCTGAAATATTAGAATATGGAAAAGCTATTAATATTTAATTTAGAAAATTTAAAAAAGGATTTGTTAATTAACAAATCCTTTTTTATTCTTTTAAAATCTAATTTTATTGTCTAATTTAAAATTATCTTATAAAAATTTCTTTTTCCTTTTTTAATAATTAAATACTTATCAAACAATGCTATTTTATTGTTAATGATAATATTTTCATTATCAACTTGTTTTCCATTTATTAATATTGATTTATCTTTTATCATTAATCTTGATTCACGATTTGAAGAACAAATTCCACTTTTTGTTAAAAAGGTTATTATATCTAATTTAGATTCAATTTCAATTATTGTTATTCCCGATAAATTCTTTATTTGTAATTCATTTAATTTATTAATATCATTTTTAAATAATGCTTCACTAACTTGCTGGGCATTTTTTAATCCTTCATCGCCTCTAACAAAAGTTGTAATTTCATCTGCTAATTGCTTTTGCATTAATTTTTCATGTGGAACATCATTGGCTTTTTTATCGAGATTTTTAATTTCTTCATATTCTAAAAAAGATAATCATCTTAATTGATTGGCAGTATCAATATCATCTTGATTTAAAAAGAATTGATAAAATTCATAATCACTTGTTTTATCTCTATCAAGCCATATAGCACCAGATTCTGTTTTTCCAAATTTTTGTCCATTTTTTTTAGTAATTAAATTCGTTGTCAATCCCACAGCTTTGGAATTATCATTTCCAACATAAGAACTTATAAGATCTAGTCCAGACATTATATTTCCTCATTGATCACTACCACCACATTGAATTCGACAATCATATTTAGTATATAATTGATAAAAATCGTATGCTTGTAACATTGTATAAAAGAATTCTGTAATACTTAGACCTTTATCAATTCTTGATGCAATTGCATCTTTTTTTATTAAAGGTGCTAACGTAAATCTTTTACCAACATCTCTTAAAAAATCTGTCATTAAAAAATCGTTTAATCAATCGCCATTATTGACAATTTTAATATCAGGTAAAAATCTTTCAAATTGTTTTTTCATTCCATTAACATTTTTTTCAATTTGATTATTATTAAGTAGGGGTCTTTCATCCTTTTTAAAACTAGGATCTCCAATTCTTCCAGTACCTCCGCCCAATACAATTAATGGTTTAAGACCAAAACTCTTAAATCTTTTTAATAGTAATATTTGTACTAGGTGACCAATATGCATTGAATCTGCTGTTGGGTCAAAACCAATATAAATATATGATTTATCTAAAACTGCTTGTTGCAATTTATCTTTATTGCTACAATCCTTGACAATCCCACGGATCTCAAACTCTTCAAATATATTTCTTTTCATTCTACTCCTATAGTATTTAAATTATTATATTTTAAGTATAACATACAATTTTATTAAAAACTTGAAAAAAATATTCTCAGAAAAAATGACTCTAAGTAGACTTGTTATCTAATAACTATTTTACTTTCGCTCTTTTTAAATTATAATTTACTTTCTTAATTCATTTCAATTTTTAATAAATTTTTAGAAACAATTGTAAAAATGTTTCATATCTCTAAATGTTCTAGAAATGATCCAAAAAACTTTTGTTTAAAACAAACATTTAAGCTTCCAGTTCGAGAATTGGTTTAAAACTTTTATTAGACATTGACTAGAATATATTGTTTGAGTTATAAATTAATATAGGTTTAGTATAATCTTTTATCAATACAATAATAAAAAAACAGATAAAAAAGAAGTTAGGTAGGAGACCAAAAGCAATCTTATGATACTAAACAAATTAAACATTAATACAAATAAGTACTATATCATATAAAACACTGAAATTTCACAAAAGAAATAAATTATAATATAATTAGTAAAATGAAAAATTATCTTGTAAATAGTAGACTAACTTTTTTCATTTTCTTTTAAATTTTTATTATATATAATTAATTTTACTTGTGAAAATAATAATTAATAAGAGTGTTGTAAATAATAACGATAAAAGAGGAGAGTAATGAAAAAAGCATTTATAAATCATAAAATAATAAAGAATTATATAATACAAAATCTTTGATTAATTATATTTTTTACTATTATTTTTCTTATAATGAATATTGTTGTGATTTTTATTAACACCTTAAATAAAGGAAAGCAAGGATTATCTTTTTTCAACAATCAAGAGTATCAAAAAAATAATTTGCAATGGACTAGTGTCTTGGGATATGGTAATTATCTTTCTGAAATTTTTAGTGCAAGTGTAATATTGTTTTCAATCTTTAATTTAATTTTAATTAATAAAATTATAGTTAAGGAAATTGTGAAAGGGCATATTTTACTTTTAATTGCTACATCAAACAGTAGAATAAAAATAATCTTATCTAAAATAGTTTTTCTTATTTTTACATCTTTAATTATGTTTTCCCCAAGTTTTGCGATGACGATTATATATTCGATCATTGACTTAAGTGATAATAAATTGTATATAGGAAGACTTATAACCTATCAATTATCATTTATTACATTTATGATTTTTCTAATTTTAATATTTACATTTATCTGTCAAATTTTAATTGAGGTAAACTATCTAGGATTGATATTAAACATTCTTTTGTTAGCTTACATTCTAACAATGGATTACATTGTTGATGAAAAGGTTTTTCAAGCTTCCTTTTTTAAATATATATCACCAACTTCTCTTTGTCCTAAGGTTTTAAAATTTAATGATGTTACTTTAAATTTAAAACCTAAAAAAGGAGAAATTAGTTTTGGAACATTAATAATTGATAATTTAGGATTTTCAATTGCCTCTATATTTATAAATTTGTTTCTTTCTATCTTGTTTATGTGGCAAATAATCTATAATTTTTCTAAAAAGGACCTAAATATTTAAGTAATAATTATATTGATTTAGTTTACCAATCTAGAATAATAGTTTCTTATCATCGTTTAATATAATTAACATGTAATGTTGATTTAATAGACAAAGATATTAAAAGAAAATTTTTAAGGCAATTAATTGTATATTTTAAAATTACATATTTTATTTTACCAATAAGCTTTAAATGGGAGTTATAATCACTATGATAAATAAAAAATTTATTATGCAAATCATGAAAATTAGTTTATTAAAATACTCAAAATATAAAATATATCAAATATAAATTAATTCATGAATTATTTTATTTTATCAACTAAAACCCAAAAATGACCATAAACACTGAATTTCAAGGTAATTTTTGTAAAATAACTTAAAAATAACCCCTTATTAATGAATAAACTTCATAAAAAAATATAATATATTAATAAATACTTTAATGATAGGGGATTTTTTGGTATAATATATATATTGGCGTTAATTTAATAAATTAATTATATTTAAAAATTGATAGAAATAAATAAGAGGAATAAATGGCTACAAATAAAAATAATAATCACGGTTACACAGAAGATAGTATTCAGGTTTTAGAAGGATTAGATGCAGTTAGAAAACGTCCTGGAATGTATATTGGTTCAACAGACTCTAGAGGTCTACACCATTTGGTTTGAGAAATAGTTGATAATTCAATTGATGAGGTTCTTGCTGGATATTGTACTGAAATAAGTGTAATTATTGAAAAAAATGGAAGTGTAACTGTTAAGGATAATGGGAGAGGAATCCCAATTGGAAAATATAAAAATACAGAACAATCAACTCCTGAAATAATTTTCTCTGTTCTTCATGCTGGTGGTAAATTTGGTGGCGATGGTTATAAATCTGCTGGAGGATTACACGGAGTTGGGTCAAGTGTTGTTAACGCACTAAGTTCAAAATTTAATGTTTTAATTCACCGTGATGGTAAAATATCTGAAATAAAATTTGCTAAGGGTGGTAAACTAATTGAACCATTAAAAGAAGTTGGAAAAAGTGAAAAAACTGGAACAATTGTTAATTTTTTACCAGATGGTGAAATGTTTTCAACAACAGAATTTTCTTATTCAACAATTTATGAAAGATTAAATGAGTCTGCATTATTAAATTCTGGATTAAAAATAAATTTAACAGATAAAAGAACAGATAAAAAAGTAGAATTTTTATATGAAAAAGGTTTAGAAGAATTTGTTAAATCCTTAAAAGGATCTTCAAAATTATTATTTCCAACAATAATTATGAAGGGTAAAGAAAACTATATTGAAGCAGAAATTGCTGTTGCTTATACAAATGGCTTTTCTGAATCTGTTGTTGGTTTTGCAAATAATGTTAAAACTGTTGATGGGGGAACTCACATTTCTGGTTTTAGAACCGGGATTTTAAAAGCTCTAAATGAATATGCTAGAAATAGTGGTATCTTTAAAGAAAAAGATTCTAATTTAGAATCTAGCGATGTAAAAGAAGGGTTAATTGCTATTATTAGTGTTAAGGTTCCAGAAAACCTTATTCAATATGAAGGACAAACCAAAGGAAAACTTGGTACAGCACAAGCAAGATCTGCTTGTGAAAAAATTGCCTTTAGTAGTTTTTCATTTTGATTACAAGAAAATGCTCAATATTCTAGTGAATTAATTGAAAAAGCATTATTAGCTAGAAGAGCAAGGGATGATGCTCGAAAAGCTCGTCAAGCTGTCAGAGATCAAAAAACAAAACTAACCAATAAAAATATGCTTGGTAAATTAACTCAAGCACAAGGAAAAGATAAGGCAAAAAATGAATTATTTTTAGTTGAGGGAGATTCAGCTGGTGGAAGTGCTAAATCTGGAAGGGATAGAAAATTCCAGGCAATTCTCCCTCTTCGTGGTAAAGTTATTAATGCTGAAAAAAATAAATTAGCAGAATTATTAAAGAATGAAGAAATTACAACAATTATTAATGCAATTGGAGCTGGGATAGGTCCCGAATTTGATGTAGAAGATTCAAATTATGGAAAAATTGTTATTATGACAGATGCAGATACTGATGGTGCTCATATTCAAACACTTCTATTAACATTTTTCTTTAGATATATGAAAGACCTAATCACTGAGGGTAGAATGTTTATTGCTTTACCTCCACTCTTTAAAATTCAAAAAACAAGCGGTGATAAAGAAATTAAATATCTTTGAACCGAAGATGAATTAAAAGATTTTATGAAAACAAATAAAAACAAAGTTGAAATTCAGCGTTACAAAGGTCTTGGAGAAATGAATGCAATTCAGTTATGAGAAACAACAATGGACCCAGATAAAAGAAAACTTATCCAGGTAACAGCAGATGATATTATTAAAAGTGATGCATCAATCCAAATATTAATGGGCGATGATGCTGAAAAAAGAAAAAATTGAATTGAAGAAAATGTTAAATTTACTTTAGAAGATAACTTAATATTTGTAGATAAAAATAAAGATAAAATTAAAGATAAGGAAAATAATCCTGATATAGGATAAATTAGTGAGGATAAAAGAAATGGCTAAAAATATATTAGATAACGAACAAATTCTTGTTCAACCATTTGAAGATGTTATTGGTGAACGTTTTGGTCGTTATGCAAAATACATTATTCAAGAAAGAGCGTTACCAGATGTTCGTGATGGTTTAAAACCTGTTCAGCGTCGTGTTCTTTATGCTATGAACGAAATTAACTTAACTCATGACAAACCATACAAAAAATCTGCACGTATTGTTGGGGATGTTATTGGTAAGTATCACCCCCATGGTGATACTTCTGTTTATGAAGCATTAGTTAGAATGAGTCAAAGTTGAAAACTAAATATGCCACTTGTAGATATGCATGGAAATAACGGTTCTATAGATGGTGATTCTGCTGCTGCGATGCGTTATACTGAATCTCGTTTGAGCAAAATATCTAGCTTATTATTAGATGATCTTGAAAAAAATACAGTAAAATTTGCCCCTAACTTTGATGATTCTGAATCAGAGCCAATTGTTTTACCATCATATTTCCCAAACATCTTAGTTAATGGTTCAACTGGGATTGCTGCTGGTTATGCAACAAATATGCCACCTCACAATTTAAGAGAAATAATCGATGCTTTAATATTAATTATAAAAAAAGATGACGTCAAAGATTCTGAAATCTTTAAAATTGTTAAGGGACCAGATTTCCCAACCGGTTCAATAGCTATGGGTCGTGAAGGAATTGAATCTGCATTTCGCACCGGTAAAGGAAGAGTCATTGTTCAATCAAAAGTTCATCACGAAGATGGAATGTTAGTAATTGATGAAATTCCTTATGAAGTTGTTAAGCAAGACTTGGTAAGAAAAATTGGTGATGTTGTTGAAGCGAATCCTAGCTTGCGAATAAAAGAAGTTAGAGATGAAACAGATAGAACAGGAATGAGAATTGTTATTGAATTGGAAAATAATGAAGATTATGATACTGTAAGAAAATTCTTATTTAAAAATACATCGCTACAAATATCTTACAATTACAACAATGTTGTAATCGTTGATAAAAGACCACAACTATTGGGAATTGTCCCAATTTTAAGAGCTTACTTAAATCACTATATTGATGTTTTATTAAAAAGAACAAAATATGATTTGGAAAAAGCAAAAAAAAGATTAGAAATTATTGCTGGTCTTGTTAAAGCAATATCAATCATTGACCAAGTTATTAGTACAATTAGAAAGTCTGCAAATAGAAGCGAAGCAATCCAAAATTTAATTAAGAGTTTTGAATTTACAGAAGTGCAAGCAACAGCTATTGTTGACTTAAGATTATATAGATTAACATCAACAGATATTGTCAAATTGCAAGAAGAAAAAGCAAACTTAGAATTGTTAGTAAATAAGTTAAATGCAATATTAAATGACAAAAATGAAATGAATAAAGAAATTATTGCCGATTTATCTACTGTTAGAGATGAATTTGGAATTGATAGAAGAACAGTAATAGTTGATGAAGTTGAATCTATTGATATTGAAATTGAAAAAACAATTGAGAAAAAAGATTTACACCTTTGAATTTCTCATGATGGTTATTTAAAAGCCATTGATATTGATACTTTCGAAAAATCAAATATGAAAGACTTTAAACGTAAACCCGGTGACACATACATTGCAAAATTTAAAGCAAATACAGTTGATACAGTTTTACTAGTTTCAAATCTTGGAAAATATTATGTTATCCCAGTTTATAAAATTGAAGAATCGAAATGAAAAACAATTGGAATTCATTTGAATAAAATTGTTCAAATGTCTGGAGCTGAAAATATAATCTCTGCATTTTTAGTAAAAGATTTTGATAATGCAAAACAAGAAATTATGTTAGCAACAAAACAAGGGATGATTAAACGTACCAAAATTGAAAATCTTAAAGTAAAATTAACATCAAAATCATATAAATTAATGAATATAAAACAAGGTGATGAGGTTGTTTCAGCAACATTGATTTCATCAAAAACAAAATATGCAATCATGCTGACAAGATCTGGTTATGCTGTAAAATATAATATTGATGAAATTCCATCAGTTTCAAGTTCTGCTAAGGGTGTAAAATCTACATCTTCAAAAAATGAAGAAATTATTTCAGGAATTGGCTATGATGATGGGAATTTAATCCTTGTTACAGATAAAGGTTATTGTAAAAAAGTTGGTGTTGATTTAATTCCAACTCTATCTAGACCTAAAAAGGGAATTAGGTTATATCCAAAAAACAATAAAATAGAAGAATATTGTGTTAATCTATTAAATGTTGATCCAAATAATAAAGAAATTGTCTTGTTTGATGACAACGGAGAAATGAGTAGTGTTAATATTGATAATCTCCCAGATTCAAAATTAGAAGCTAGAAATGTTAAACTTGAGGGTGCTAGCGGAAGATATGTTGAAGATATTAAACAATATATTGTTGAATCTAATGATATACCAATTCCTTCAAAATCTACTGATTTACCCACCAAGTAAATAATAAATTATGAAAAGAGAAAATAAGCAATATTTATAAGAACAATAAAATCTAATTTGTCAAATATACAATTAAATATAGTTTATCTTTTTATATAAATTTAATGTCATTTCTTCTTAGAAATGACATTTTATTTTTTCTAAAATAGATAAATTGTGCATAAAAATATTGAAATAAATATTAATAAAAATTGATATTAGCTTGGATGATTTTTTAAAATTGTATATATAGATAACTTATTCTTAACTATTTAAAATTAAAAATTTAGTTTTAAAATTTAAAGTATAAAATTAATCAATGTATATCTAATTTAAAAAAATCCTTAATTATACATGGAAAACGAGCTATGGAAGCTTAGAATTATTAATATAATTTTGTATAAAAAAATACAATTAATTATTAATTATTAACTTTTTTTCGATTAAATACTTGCTTTTAAAAAAATAAAAGACTAAAATATATGTGTAGGTTTATAGTATAACTATAGGTATATAAATGGAGAGTATTAAAATGAAAAAACTTTTATCAATTTTTGGTTCGCTTGCACTATCAAGCACAATACCAAATTCAATTATAGTCTCTAAAAATATTTAAAAGGGGGTATTTATGAGAATTTTTACAGCATCACCAAAATCGTGAGATAAAAAATGGTTTGAAATAAAGGATATTAATAGATGATTTAAATTTTGTTATTATGTTTATCATATATCTATTGTAATATTTTGATCATATCTTTATCTGTTATCAATTGTTTTTATCTCTATAATTATATCTGGAACTAAAAATAATAGTCTTATGACATTTAGTTTTATAAACTATACTATATGAATGCCAATAGGTATCTATGTTTTTATTCAAGCTTTTTGCTACATAAATACAATTGTATATAACAATACTAAGAATAAAAAAGTAAATGGAGATAATATCTCGGTTATAACATAGATATTTATTATCTACAATTTTAGTAAAATATAAATTAATCTTATCTATGGTAAATTATCATCTCTAAATAAGTTAAAAAGAGTATTTGTCATTAAAATTTTAATTTATAGATAGACACATATTATATATATTGCTATCTGTCTAATTAAAATAAATAACTTTGTTATTAAGAATTTAAAAATATTATTCGAAAAGGGGGTATTTATGATTTTTATAAAGTTTGGTGGAAAAGAGAGATTGAAAAGATGAAAAGAGATAAAATCATTTAATAAATGATTTGAAATTGCATATTATATATATAATTTTATCGAGTGTATGTTTTCTTTATTTGTTATGTTTTACGTATCGGTTGTAATATATACGCAGATTTTTGGAATTGAAATTAATAGTCGACCATTAATTATGATATTTTTATTATCAATTATTATTTGAAACACAAATAATATATTTTTTGCAATTATTAATAAATTATTTGAAAAAGCAAAAAATAAATTAGAAATAAATGAAAATTTTATAAATCAGGTAACCTAATTTAAATAATTTTATAAATAATTATTATTAATAACTATTTAATATAATCAAATAAGAAAAAGTAATTTTTTAAGGAATATACTATAAATATTTGAAAGCCATTCTAATTCTAGAATGGCTTTTTATACCAAAAGTATATATTCACAAAATTAAATAGTAGTATTTTATGTTCATTGGGTTTAGATATTAATATAATAAATTTTCTAGACATTGATATTTAGTTATTGTAACTTTTACTTATAATTTTTTATATGATATTTAATAACTATTCAATATTTTACTCTGTAATAAGAGAAATAAGACAAATTAAATTATATAATATACTTAATATTAGAGAGGTCTAAATGTTACAACAAGATTCAATTGAAAATATAAGAAACTATAAAATAATAAGGTTTTCAAATCCAATCTGAAAAGTTAAGAATATTAAAGAAATTCTTTCAATGGCAATTCCTATTTTTATTCAACTTCTTTTTAATGTTTTAATAGCCCAAATAAATTTAATAATTATTAACTGGTATGATAATAAATCATATGCTGATCAAGTATCGAGAGCAACACTTGCATATGTTACATTTCAATTTATTCCAGCTTTTGTTGCTGTTGGAACAATAATAGTTTCGGGTAAACTTATTGGCCAGGGAAAAAAATGTGAATTATCTAAAGTTGTAATTTCTGGAATTATGGTTAATGTATTTATAACATTAATTCTTGTTAGTCTATTGGATATTTTTGCCAAACAAATGTGTGCATTTGTTTCTCCGAGCGATAGGGTATCTCAAGAGGATGAAAAATGAATTATTTCTTTTTATCGAATCTTAAACATCCAATTATTATTTTCTGCTATTCTCCAGGTTTTAGCAGCGCCATTACAAGCATTAAAAAAATCAAAACATGTTTCAATTGGGGCAATTATTTCAAATTTTGTTGATATTACTTTTGTACTTCTAGTTTTATTTGTTTTTCATTGGTCACCCTTATGGGTTGCTGGTAGTGTCTCTCTTGCTGTTTTATTTCAAATCGTTTATTTAACAATTCTAAATAAAAAGTTTATAAATTTTAAAATTAATAAAGGAAAACAAATAAACTTTTATTATGCAAAAGAAATGTTAATTACTGGTGCTCCAATTACTTGTGAAATGATGTTATATTTTATCACAACTTTTGTTCTTTCTAGTTGTGTTGCTAGAATTGATATAGGAACGGCTTATGGTAAGGATACTGCAATAACAATTTATCGAAATTTAAATTCAATTGTTCAATATCTAGGAGCATTTACATCTGCCCTGGGAACAACATCTAGTGTTTTTGTTGCTAGAAAAATTGGTGAAGGGGATGCTCAAGGAGCATATGACTCTGCAATTAACTGTTGAAAAATTGGAAATTATATTCTTTTTTCACTAGCAGTTGTACTTGTTTGTGCTAGTTGATTGGTTTTAAAAATATTTAACACAAGTGATGAATTAATAAATTCATATGGTTATTTATTTGTTTTTATTACTTGTATAAGGCAATTATTTGATGTTGCAAATATGACAATTCTTCGTTCATTATGAGCAGTTGGGGATTTATTTACACCAATCTTTATTTCATTTATTACGATGGGACTTGCATATGTTTGTGCTCCACTTATTATTATTTTCGCTTTACATATGGATGGTATTTGAGCACTTATAATTATTCAATTAATTATGATCCTTGACCCATTATCAAGAACAATAATTTATTTGACACGATGAGTTAAATTGTCCTGACAAAAACATATTAAATCTATAGATACAAAATTATCGATTCCAGATAGTATTGGTCAAGAACAAGAATTGGAAATTGAAAAATTAAAAGGTAAAAGTAAAGATGATAAATAGAAAAGATGATAAAATAATTGGCATGATTGATAAAATATTTTTTGTCAATAAAGATTTTATGATTGCTCGTTTTAAATTACAAGATTTAAAACGAAAATATATAAATGTAAGTGGTAAAATTTCTTCAATGAGTCCAGGGTTTTTATATCAAATTGAGGGTAGTTGGACAAAGACTAGCAAGCCAACATTTAATATTATTAAGTTTTCATTAGCAACACTAGAGATTGATGAAAGAGAATATTGGATTTCACAAATTTCATCCACTCAATTCCCATCAATTACAAAAAAAAATGCAACATTAATAGTTGATTATTATAAAGACAATATTTGTGAAAAAATATTGGCAAATAAAGAAGAACTACGCAACATAGAAGGCTTAATTGGTCCAAAAATTGAAATTATTTATGATGGAATGAAAAGAATTAAGTATACAAATAAATGGTCTTTATTTTTTCGCGAACACGGATTTGACCAAAAAATATTATTACAAGTAATTACATTATATAAATCAAATTTAGAAGATATTGATAGTGTTTTTGAAGAAAAATTTTTAGAAATTGCTAGAGATAAATATTTATCTCCATCATTTATTGAAATCCTAAGTATAGAATATAAAATTAATGAAATAAATAATAAATTAGAGGAATATATTTTCTCTCAAAGAAGAATAGCTTTTATTATTTGAAATATCATCAATAAAATGATTATAAAATCCCAATCAACATTTATATATTATAATGAATTTTTAAAAATGTTGCAATCAGAATTTAACAATTACAATTTTAACAATATTTTATGAGTAAATTTTAAATCATTGATATCTGGCGCTATAAATTATGGACTAGAAAATAATTTGATTGTGCCAAAAATATGTATAAAGACTGGTAAGAAAATATTATATTCTTATGAAAGTTTTACAGAAGAACAAACAATCGCAAAAACTGTTGTTGATTTATATAATTCAAAACCTTTAAAAACAAAAATATCTTTCAATAAGGGATTGGAAATTTTTTTAGAAAAAGTTAAATTTATGGAAAACAATTTTATAATTAATAAAGAAGTTAAAGACATTCTTAAATTATATTATGATAGTAATTTAGTTATAATATCTGGAGAACCAGGAACTGGAAAAACATCAATTATTGAGCTATTATTTATTTGGCATAAAATTATAATTGATGACATATTTTCAAATAATATTTTAACCCCAACTGGAAGAGCTGCTTCTAGAATAGGCGAAATCTTGAAGAAAAATATAGAATTTGCAGATTATATTAATCCAACAACAATTCATAGTTATTTAGGATTTGATGGTGAAAAAATAGATATGACCCTAAAACAAAAAATTAGTGGTGATATTTTAATTGTTGATGAATGTTCAATGATCTCTAGTAAATTATTTAGTTTTCTATTTTCAACAGTTAATACTGATAAAAAACTTGTCCTAATTGGAGATATTAACCAACTACCAAGTATTGACTATGGAAATGTTTTTGAAGATCTATGTAATTCTTTTAAGGATAATTTTATTATTTTAAAAAATAATTATCGATCTGCTAAAAAAATAATTGAATTATCAAGATTAATAAATAATGATAAAATTGATGAATTTGACTTTAAAAATTCTGAACAAATTGAATTTATTGAACTTTATAATACACTTGATCCCTTAGAACCAATTAAAGATGTTTACAAAAAGATATTAGAAAGTGAAAAACTTCATAAATTATCTCCAATTGATAAAGTGAAAAGGGAAATTAAATTAGTACAAGTTATTTCTCCTGTTAATAAAAACCAATACGGTGTTGAGACACTTAATTTATCAATTCAAAATATTTCAAACCCCCACGGAACATATATTAGCAAAGGGAGATCAATTCAATATAAATATAGAGAATATGATAAGGTCATGTGTTTAATTAATAAAAAGGAATTTGGAATATCAAATGGAGATATGGGTCTAATTATTAATGACCCAGAAACATCAACTACATATTGTGAATTTAACAATGATTCAAAAAAGGAATTGGATAAATTTGCAACCGATGAATTAACATTGGGATATGCTTGTACTATTCATAAAGTTCAAGGTTCAGAATATGACAATGTGTTATTAGTTGTTGATGATACTTTTAAAAATAACTATAATTTTTTAAATAAAAAAATGATCTATACAGCATTAACTAGAGCAAAAAAGAAGATTTATATCTTTACAAACATTGAATCTTTTAAAGAAATATGTAGAAATAAACCAGATAAAAGAATGACTAAATTAGCAGAAAAAATAGCTAAATATTTAAATAATAAATAATATTTTGAAATGTTTAATATATATTTTGTGTTATTTGTGACAATAAACTATATAATAATAGTGTCACTAAAGATTTAAATATCTTAATGTAAACATATTTTAATTTTTATTAGAGTAGAGAAGGTCGTTGGTTTATAAATGTTCTTTAGAAATCATAGCAGAATTTCAATATTATATGGTGTATATCTTATGCAATTTATAATTTCACTCATTATTTTAATAGTATTTATTTCATCATATAATCTTGATTCAGATTTATCAAGATTAACAAATTCTTTTTTAAGTAATGATGAACAAAAAAATAAGATTATTAACACATTTAATAGTTCTTCTAAAATGAAAAATTTATTCTTCATCGCAGGATATGAAGGTTTTAAAAATATTTTATCAGTTCACGGTTTTAGTTTATTTATATATGCAATAAATGCTTGCATTATTTTCCCATTATTATTAATATTTATAATTTATTTACTTTTAAATTTCATCTGAATATATATAACATCAAAAATTAGAAGGGATTATAAATACAATTTTATAAGACAATTTGGTAAATGAGGTTTTATTATTTCAATTGGTATATTTTTAATATCAATGTTAATTGGTCTTGGTATAATAATTTCTTCTAAATATGATTTTAGTGACCAATTCTCAAATGATTGATTTTCAAATTTTAAAAGTAAAAATATTAATAGTGATTTTGTTTCACATACATCAGTATTATTATATATCACAAATATATCAGATTTCATATTTCATACAAATAAATCAAACACTATAAACGAACTTAGCAGTCTTCATACAACAATCCAGTATAGTGACCTTAGTTTTATTGTCACTTATTTTGGTCTTTATATTCCAATTGTGTTTTTCGTTTCAATCTTCTTTTTATCAATATTCATCGCATGTTTTTTATCAAAACGAAATGATAATGTAACATCATCGCTTTCAAATTGACTGGGAAATGTTAGAATTGATTCAATGAAAGAGTTTAGAGGAATGTTCTTTAAAAGCATTTACTTTTGAGTACTATCAATTGTTGCATTAGTAGCAATGATTTCTCCGGTCTTATTGTGTAGTTCTTACTCTGGTTATGAGATAACACTTTGTACAATAACAGTAATTGCATTTTTAATTACATTTATTCCTCTCTTAATATGTTATATAAGAACTAAATGCATGTTTTCAACCTCATTTAATACATACATGTTTATAATGATGAATTTACATTTATTATTTACCATTTATGTACAAATTCTCGGATATACATTAATTCGTGGATCAACAATAATTCCATTCCAAATATTTATATTCCAAATAATATTAATATATACCATTCAAATAACAACATTTGTGTTATTTATAAGATCTGATAAATAATAAAGGAAAATTAATGGAAATAAAAGAACTAAAATTAGATTCTCTTAAAATATCAATGATAAAAATACCACTTACAATTGGTTTATTTTTAATTGCTGTATTACCATTTTTTGTTTTTGTTCACAATTCTGGTAAACTAGCAAGTCTAAAAAATAATGACATAGAAAAGATAATATTTATAATTCTTACAATTGGATTTATCTTATTTTTATCATATTATTGAATGCGTTTTAATATTGTAAAAAAACAAAAGCACAAATTTGTTAAAAAAGAAATTATTACACTATTAATTTTTTCAATTTCTTTATTGTTATGTTTTTTATTCTACAGTCTAGACTCTATCCTATCATTTTATTACAAGGAAAATATAATTATATTTTGAGTATTTTATAGTCTTGGTTTTATATTTGCAATTATATCTTCTATCTATGAATATATTTCAAAATTGTATATAACAAATGATGTTATTGCTAGTAGATTTAAAAAAACAAAAAGTAATGATAGTGTGAAAACTAATGAAGAAGAAATTGTTATTAAAAAAAATATAAGGGAAACAGAATAAAAGTGATCAGAATAGCATTAATTGGAATTGGTGATTATACAGAGGATATTATTAAAATATTGTTAAAAATAGGAAACATTAAACTATCATATATTTTTGATGCAAATTATGAAAAAGCTATGTTATTTAAAAATAAACATTATAAAATGAATTTAAAAGCAACAAACAATTTAGAAAATATTGCCAATAATTCTGATTGTGTTATAATAAATTCTCTCATGCCAACAAAAGTAGATATTATTAAATTTTTCTTAGTAAAGAAGGTCAATGTTTTTGCAATTCCACCAATTTCTTTTAACTTTGTTGACCTTTTAAATCTAAAAGAAATCGCCACTAGTAATAATGTTTTTCTATCAGATTGTCCATTTTTTATTAATTCAAATTGATTTGAGGATGCAATAAAATTAAATATTAGTAATAAAATTCTTAAAGCAAGTTTTTATAACAACAGTCAAAAAAGAGATGAACTACTTTCCAATAGGGGAGTTTTTGATAATAAATATGACTATAATCTTGGTAGGGGAGTTTTATTTGCAAATGGGTATGGGATTGTTTATAGTGCAATCTTTTTATTTGGTAAAGTTGACAAGATAAAAGCTATAGGTCATAAGCTTTCTAACCATTCAGTTCTAGATTTTAATGCAATTTTTAAACATCAGAACAATATAATCTCAACATTTGATGTTTCAGAACAATATTGCTCAAATAACAAATCATTAATAATTTGTGAAAATAACCCATTTTACCTCATAAATTATAATATTTTAGAGGAATTTAATATAAAATATAGTAGTAGGAAGTTTACTCTCACCATTCAAACAAATAATGACATTATTGAAACATTTAAGACTTATTTAAAAAATATTAAAAATAATGACCGTAAGTTCTTTAATAGCCTATTAAATATTTCAATTGAAACAATTAGATGTTTATCTTTAATTGAATCAGAGATCAAGTAATTTCGTGAGAAAAAATAAAATTTGAGATATTATTAACAAGAATTTAAGAAAAAAAAATAAATTAAGTAAAAAAATATAAGAAGATAAAAAAGTATTTATCTAAAATAATTTAAGTTTCTTATTCTAATAAAGGTTAATATTTTAAATGTAAATAAAGTCTTTAGTTAAATTAATGCTATACTTATTAGAATGTTTTAAACTAAATATATGAGTAAACTAAATAAAATTATTCGATAATAAAATTAAATATATTCGTGAAAGGAATTAAAAAAATGAGAAATAATGGAAAAATAGTATTAATTGGATGTGGACAAGTTGGAAATAGTTTTCTATATTCTGCAATAAACCAAGGATTATCAAATCAATATGTATTAATGGATTTTTTTAAAGATATTGCAGAAGGAAATGCTTTAGATCTTTTAGATACACAAGCTGGTTTACCAATTCCATTTTCAACTATCAAAGCTTCTGATGATTTTAATGATTGTAAAGATGCAGAGATAATTGTAATAACAGCTGGAAGACCACAAAAAAAAGGTGAAACTAGATTAGAAATGGTCCTTGACAACGCAAAGATAATGAAAAATATTGCCGAAAATATAAAGAAATCTGGTTTTCATGGGGTTACAATCATTGCATCTAACCCGGTTGATATTTTAACTAATGTTTATTTAAAGGTTACAAATTTTGACAAACACAAGGTTATTGGATCTGGAACAACGCTAGATACTTCAAGGTTGCGAAGATTAATTGCAGAAAAATTTGATGTTAGTCCCAAAAGTGTACATGCATATTTAATGGGAGAACACGGAGATTCTTCGGTGGCAATTTGAAGTTCTTCATCAATTATGGGAAAAAACTTTGACACAATAATATCTGAAGGAAAAATTACAAAAAAAGAATTGGATGCGATTGTAAAAGAAGCAGAACAAATGGCATATACTATTATTAACAAGAAAGGGTCAACTTCATTTGGGATTGGTGTTTACTTAACCCAGATTGCTAGAGCTGTCTTGGATGACTTTAATGAAATTTTAATGGTTGGTTGTTTATTAAATGGAGAATATGACCAACACGACATTGTAACTGGTGTTCCAGCAATTATATCTAAAAATGGTTGAGAAAGAATTATTGAATGACATCTAAATGAAGATGAGATATCAAAATTTGATGCTTCATGTAGAGTTTTAAAAAAATCTTGAGATGAAGTAAAAGACAAAATATAAAATTTAAGGGGATTTTATATTATATTTTTGGAGGTATAAACACATGAGTTATTTAATCAACCAAATCGACAAAGAATTTAAAAAAACTATAAAAATCAAAAACTATGACAAAAAAATCAACTACATTATTTCAAAAAACGATGATATAAGTAGGGGGTTTTTTTCTACTAATTTTGCCCTTATTTATGGAAAATATGAAAACAAAAATCCTGTCGATGTTGCTGATGATATTGTAAAACACCTTTTAGAGAATAATAAAATATTTTCCAAAATAGAAGTAGCAAAACCAGGATTTATTAATTTTTGGCTAAAAGAAGAAGTTATTAGCAAGTTTTTAAGTGATGCAATTTTAAAGGGACTCGACTTTGGAAAAGAGGATAATTCTAACTATTATTTTAACATTGAAATAATTAGTGCAAATCCAACTGGATGATTGCATATTGGTCACGCTCGTAATGGAATTGTTGGAGATTGTTTTATAAGAGTTTTAAAACACTTAGGATACAGAGTTAAAGCTGAATACTATTTAAACGATGCTGGAAATCAAATAAACATATGTGCAATCACAATTTTTTACCATTATATGAAAGCTCTTGGTAAAGAAATATCTCCCCCAACAGAAATGTATGGAGGGGATATGTATGTTGAACTTGGTGGAGAATTTGCCAAAAAATATAAAGAAAAATATGTAAATAACAAAATAGACTATGAAGGTAATAAAATTATCGATAATGAAGTTAATACCTTTTTTAGAGAAGAGGCTGTAAGAATTTTTTTAACAGAAATTAAAAAACAAATTGCAGAAGTTGGAATTAAAATTGAACATTATTCTTCAGAAAAAAGTATGTATGATAGTAATGAGATTGATAGGGTATTAGAATTGTGCAAAAGTAAAAATTTGTCTTATGAAAAAGATGGCGCATTATGATTAAAAACAACTAAAATGGGTGATGATAAAGATAGAGTTATGATCAAAAAAGATGGAACATATACATATATTGTTCCAGATTTAGCATCACACTCAATACGTTTTAAACGAGAAAATGCAGATATTTATATAAACTTTTGAGGTGCTGACCACCACGGTTATATTCCTAGACTTATCGCCGGTATAACATTAATGGGTTATAAAAAGGGATTGCTTGAAATTGATATTATTCAAATGGTTAGATTAATTAGGGACAATAAAGAGGTAAAAATTTCAAAAAGAAAAGGTACAGCTGTTTGAATGAAAGATGTGATCGAAGAAATAGGGATTGATGCTCTTCGTTACATGTTAAATTCAAAATCTCCATCATCACATCTTGATTTTGATTTAGATCTTATTTTAAGAAAAGATGCATCTAATCCTGTTTATTATGTGCAATATTGCGTTGCTAGATGTAATCAGGTTTTAGAAAAATGAAATAATAATTCTTCAAAAGTAAATAATTTTTCAAAATTAGTTCATCCAAAGGAAATTGATTTAATTTTACATATTGACCAATTTATAAATACCCTTCATTATGCTAGAGACCAAAGAGCTCCAAATGTATTGTGTGATTTTGCTTACGGTCTTGCAAAAAGATTTCACTCTTATTATGGTGAAATAACAATAATTTGTGATGATAATGAATTAGCAGCACAAAGAATTAATTTAGTTAGACTAGTCTACAACGTAATGAGTATTTGCTTAAATTTAATTGGGGTTGAAGTGAAAAATAAAATGTAATTTTTTTACTCTATAACAATAAGGAGAAAATCAAATGAAAGCATATGAACAAATTATGTCAGAGCTTGGAGCAAATGGATATAATTGAGTACCACAGAACTTCAAAAATCTTGATGAAAAAATATGAATTAGAATGGGAGAATATTTCAACGAATCTGAAGTAGTTCTTTCTGCTCTTTGATGTTCATTTGAAGATGCTGATGGTAAAAAGAATGGAATTATATTTATAACCAGTGAAAGGTCATTTGTTTTAGATGTAAATGATACAACAAATTCTGTTAAGATAAAATATACACCATATAATATTTTTTCTTCAACAAAATGTCAAACTCAATTTTCCTCAACCACAAAGGGAATGAATTATATCTCATTAGATATTCAAGGATACCAAGATTTAAGAACCTATGAATGTCCAAATAAGCTTGTTGCAAAACATTTTATTGATACACTTTTAAATAGGGTGAGTGATATTGATTATGAGGAATTGCCAGAATCAGATGACCCATTAATATCTGAAAATAAAAAAGAACAATTAATTGATGAAGAATTAGAAAAAGTTAAAGAGCAATTTGATCATAATTTCAAAGAAAAAAATCCTGACGAAATTGATTACGAGGATTCGCCTTTATGAAATAAAGCTCCAGCAGAAAATTATGAAAAGGAAGTTGAAATAAAAACGGTTCCAATTAAGGAAATGGTGAAGCAACCAAATTCTCGACCCAAAAAGGAAGTTTCTGAATTATATGCTTCAAAAATGCGGTCTAAAATTTGATGTATTTGATTTATAATTCCAATATTAATTTTAACAATTATGTTAGTCGCTATTTTTTTAAAATAGATAAAGAGGTATTTTATGAATGAGAAAATATATAATATTAAAAATAATAATCTTGATTTTGTACATTTTACAAAAGAAAAATTATTTTGTAGAATAAGAAGCAATATAGATGATGTTAATGTTTGTTGAATTAGTGATGATGCTTATTTTAATAAAAATGTAATTATGTTTTTTAGACATTTTGTTAAGAAGGCTAAAAATAATAATATTCTCACAGTTGTCAATGACTTGTATGAATTATTAGAAAAAAATTACACTGATAAAGAATTAGATTTTATCAAAGAAATATTTTACAAATTATACACAACACAAGATATTGACCAAAACCTAACTAGCTATGAACTATTAAGAAAACATAATGAATTTTTATATTTAGTTCTTGCATATTTTGTTATTGAAAAATGTCCAGCAAATTATCTAGAATTTGGTAATCTAATAATTTCTTTTAAAAATGTTAAAGAGTTTGTTGCATTAAATTTCTGAGATAAATATTTTAAATAGTTCTTGTACTTAAAATATCATCTTTTTCAATTTTATATATATTCGCCCCATTCCCAGCGAGAACATATATACTATAAGTTTCTTTATGATACTTTGAAAATTTATTTGGTGGGAAATTGCGATATATTTCAAAAACACGTCTTTTAATATCACAAAAAATTACATCGACTGGTTGAAATATACCAAAAGAATTAAACGCTTTTGACCCATATATACAAAATCATTGCTCACTTAAAATTGCATTTTTGAATAATAAACCATTTAGCTTTTGTGAAAATTGTTTGATCTTTCTCACTCTTATGTTAATCTCTTCATCATTATGAAGCAATTTGAACTTATCGTTACTTGATCTTATTTTTCTTATTCTATCTCTTTTAAATATTTTATTTGTTGATTTGAATAAATTGAGTATTTTAGGCATTTTATTTGTCCAATTTCTTGTATATTTATATTATATAGTATAAAATAAGTATATAAATAGATTTTGAGGTAATTATAATGAAAAAACTTGCAATTATTATTGCAGATGGTTTTGAAGAAACAGAGGCTATTGGAACAATTGATATTCTACGTCGTGCAATGGGATTTTCTGATAATAAGATAGTTAGTGTAGATACTTTTTTACTAAAAGCCCAAGGGTTAAATGCTATTGGAGCACATAATATTGAGATTAAATGTGATTACAATATTAATGAATTAAATGATTTAGAATATAGCGCAATAATATTTCCGGGTGGTCCAGGATATGTTAATTATTTTGAAGATAAAAAATTATCTAACATTACATTATCAATGGCAAAGGATAAAAAAATAATTGCAGCTATTTGTGCCGCTCCTCAATATTTAGGTTATTTAGGTCTAGTAGATAATAAAGAAGTTGTTCATTATCCAGGGGCAAACAAATATTTAGATAAAGCAAAATTATCTAGTAAAAAAGAAGCTATACAAGATGAAAATATTATAACTGGTCGATCAATATCTTCTGCAATTGATTTTGCACTATTAATAGCAGATAATTTTTTAGAAAAGTCTCAATATAAATTATTATTTGAATCTTTAATAAGACAATAATATAGGAAAGGGACTTTAAATTATGATTTTACTTGGAAATATATGTGGTTATGTTGGAGCCTTTTTAATTATTATTTTTTTAATTCCACAACTATATTTAATGTTTAAAAAAAAGTCAATAAGTGATGTTAGTTTATTAATGATTATTATGTTATCTACAGCTTCATTTGGTTGGATAACATTTTCAATATATAATTTAGTTAATGGAGATAACAGCGTTATTCAAATCTTAATAACTAATTCGTCAATTGCTTTTTCAACATTAACTATGTTGGTTTACAAATGATATCAATATAATCGCGATAAAAAAATTGTTTATAATTTAGAAAATAATAAGTATTTTTATAAGGATAAAAATATAAACACATGCACACTAAATGAATTATTATTAATTGAAGCAGAAATCTTAAATGAGTCAGGGAGGTTAAAATAATGCCACTTTGAATTAATATTATTTACTGGTGTGCTGCTGGATTGACAATTATAAGAACTTTGCCTCAAATTTATGTAACAGTTGCAAAGAAACAAATATCAAATTTAAGTATTAGTTCTCAGTTATTTTATATAGTTGGTTGTGGGTTGTGAATAATTTATTCAATTGCTTTTTTTGATACATTAGGATGGGCAACCTTGCTAGTAAATATATTTGCACTCGCAATATCATTATTTTTAGTATTTTACATATTAATATTGAAAAAAAGTAATAAAAAGTCTAATATTATAGTAGATACTCCTCAGACACTTAGTGTTTTGGAGATGAAAATAAAAATTGCAATGTTAGTTGAGAAAGACCAAATATAATATAAAGTTTGTTACTATAATTTAATAGTATAAAATGGGGGTCATGTGATTACTTTTAAAAATACAGAGAACGCTATAAACAAAATTTATAATTTAGGAGTTACACCATCAATTGTTACGTGTGTTGCCATAAATAAACAAATAGTATTTAAAAATGCTATTGGAACAACTTCTAAAAAAAATAAAAAAATAGCTGAATTTGATGACTTATTTAGAGTATTTTCACTATCAAAAATAGCTGCTGTTGCTTGTTTTTTAAAATTGTATGAAAAGAAACTTTTTTCATGAGATGATGATGTTGATAAATATATCCCAGAATTTAAACATGGGAGTATTTTTAAGGGGTTAAGAATTAAAAAAAGAAAAAATCCAATTAAAATAATTAATCTATTAAATATGACTAGTGGAATCCCATATGGAGAACCTGTTGATTTTGTTAGCCTAAAAGCAACACCAATTCACCTAAATTGGAATAGAAAATTTTTTACTGAGAAGAATAATTCTTGTCTAAATTTATCAAAGACAATAGCAAAATTAAACACATATTTTGAACCAGGAACTGATTGAAAATATGGATTGAATTTTGAAGTTATGTCTGGAATAGTTGAGGTTATCACAAACAAAAAATTTGTTGATGTCATAAATGAGGAAGTATTTAAACCACTTTGTATGAATGATACTGCATATTATTTTAAAGATGAAGATAGAGCAACAGATCTTAATTACAATTTCGTTGCAACGAAAAATAGATTACTTCATACATTAAACTTTAAAATTAATAATCACAGTTCTTTTATTGGTGCTGTTAAAAAGCGAGATTGTGTACAAGCAGGGGGGAGTTTAATTTCTACTGCTTTAGACTTTATGAAATTATTATCAACTCTAATAGATGGTAAGGATAACGAGGGGAATGATTTTTTATCTGAAGAATCATTAAAAATATTAACTTCATGTTGATATGAGTTTTCAAAAAAAAATAAATCTTTTAAGAAAATTAGTGGATTATCACCACTAGATTATAACTACGGTTTGGGAGTTCGTGTGAGAAGTTCTCTAACAAACGAACCATTAACAAATTTGGGTGAGTTTGGATGAAATGGTATTGGTGGTTGCTTTTCTATTATTGACCCGGTCTATAAGGTTACTGCTATAAATTTTTTAAGTGGCTTTCCAGCAAAAAATAAGCTTACAGATAAAATTTTTATCAAAGGTTTATATCAAGATTTACACCAGTATTTTAATCATTCTTAGAGTAATTAAATTAATATAATTAACAATAAAGAAAATAGCAGCAAATCAGAATAATAAAATACAAAAGCTTTATATAGCGATTAAACAATATATTTTAAAGAATTTTAGGATTAAAAAAATATAAAATTATTTATTCAAATTATTAAATAATAAATATTTTGATATTAAAAAAATGAAGTTAAAATAAAAATAAAATATGTAGGGGTGTTTTTACAAAAAAAAAGGATTTGAGTATTTGTACTCAAACCCCCCTCTTATTTTTTAATTTTATTTTTTGTTGGACTCTTACTTGTACTTTTAATAGATTCTGGTGATTTTTTTAAACTACTTGAGTCTGCTTTAGTCTTTGGTTTAGAACTAACAGATTTGTTAGTTTTAGGTGCATCAGAAGCATATTTGAGATCATTTGTAGACGATAGTCTATCCTTTTTTTCTCTAGGTTGTTTTAGAGCAACTTTAGCATTTTTTTGTTTGTTAGATAATGTAGACTTCTTTGCATTTTCAATTTCATCCTCAAGTATTTTAAGTGAATTTGCTTGATAGATAGTTTTTTTACCACGAGACTTTAGAATATCTACCTTTGGTGCAATATCAGATCTCTTGGGGGGTTTATACTCTTTTTTTGAAGTAGGGTTGTTTTGTTTGGCGATCATTAATATTTGTTGTAATGTTAATTTAGTTTTATCAATTTTTGAAACATCAATTTTTTCTTGGGGTTGATTTACAACCTTACCCCCATTACTAGACAATCTCATTTTTAATGCAGCTACCCTACTATTTAATTCTTTATCATCTACTTTTTTTATATTTCCATCATCATCTTCATAATCTTTAGTTTGTGCTTTTATTTTTTGATTATGTTTTTTGGCATTTTCCAAAATTCATTGTAAAGTCCCCTTCTGAGGTTTACTATGTTTTGCAGCTTTTTCTATGTCTTCTTGATTGGGAGTACCATGAAGTCTTCTTACTTTAGAATCAATTTCCTTATCAATACGTTGATTTTGACTTTTAATTGATTGTTCTTCACAAACATGAATCTTAGTGTGGATTGGACAAAATTTAGGAATCATTATATTCACCTCTTAAAAAAATATATCTGCTGCAATTAATGCAAATGTTTCTCTTCCTGTATGTGTTATAATTGTATTTGGTAAAACTTCTTCTAAACCTATCTTAAGACCAGATACAATTGCTTCTGATTTAATTAATTCTAACGTTTGTAAACTACACTTGCTATAAGATATATCGATTGTTGTAAATCTATTATCAATAAACCATTCCATAGCATATGAGATTGCATTCTTAAATAGTCTTATTTTTGTTTCCTTATCTATTGTCCCGTCATATTTAAGAATAGGAACAAATTTTGCCATTTTTGCCAAAATAGCAACTGATTTTGAAACACGCCCACCTTTAACAAGTTGCTGTAAATTTTTTGGAATTATAAATCCAAACTTATTGTATTTATTATTATTTGATATATCTTCGATAATATCTTTAATTTCTGCTGGAGTTTTTCCTTCTGATAATAATTTTTTTATTTTTAAAATAATCCTTGAATTAACAACAGAAACACCATTAGTGTCAATTACAGTTACTTTTCCTTTGTATTCATCTTCATCTGCAATTCGTACAGCGGTATTAAATTGACCCGATAAACCCTTTGAAAGTAAACAACAAATAATATGGTCATTTTCTAATAATAAATAATTTCATTTGTCAATTAAATCTCCAATGATTGATTGTGATGTTTTTAAATTATCATTATCTAATAATGTATAAAAATCATCCTCACTTAATGAGTTGTCATCTTGAATAACTGTTAGATCTGATTTAACTATATTTAGGGGCAATAATTCAATCTCATTTTCAATCATAAATTTTTTTGAAACAGAAGAATCTGCTAAAATAACTACTTTCATTTATTTTCCTTATCTATTCTATTCAACGTTTGTTAGCAAAGCGTTGATTTTTGAACTCATTTTAAAATAAAATAATCCATAATCTAACAGACCAAGATTTATAACCTTTTGGGGATTATCGATTTCTCTATTTCTATAAATAAATATTCTTCCAAATACACTAGGTAAAGCAAATAATCATCATAATATAGCAGAAAGAAGAATGATAACAATCCAAAAACTTTTTTTATATCAAGTACTTTGTTTACCTTCTTTTATTAAAAAAAAGCATAATAATACAATAACAAATATCACCGTTGAGAGAACCCATAGACATATTGAAATAAAATTTATTCTTTTAATATTAATTTTTATCTTTGAAAATTCGCTCATAAAAAACCTAATTAAATTATCTCATATATAAATACAAAATACATAAAAAAACTTATTTATAATATCTATAAATAAGTATTATTTTATTTAAATAAGAATCGTTGTTTGGTAAATTATTGTTGATAATATTCAAGCGATAGATAATGATGCTGATACATTTACGATTGTAAATTTTCAAGATGTTTCTTTTTTAAAAATAGCCAATGTTGAAATACATGGAATATATAACATAAAAAAGATTAAATAAGAAAGTGCTCTTGCAAATGTAAAATATTCTTGAATGCTCGCTTGGTCTTTAAAGATGATTAGCATATTTGAAATTGCCAATTCCTTTGCTGGAATTGCTAGAATTAGCGACGTTACAATTCGATAATCATTTAGTCCTAAAGGTATAAAAATATAGGAAAGATATTTTGAAAAATAAACAATAAATGATGTTGAAATTTGGTCATCATTTAAAAGACCAGTTGGTCCTAAATGGACTAAGAATCAAAGAAATATTGAACCAATAACAATAAATATAACAACTCTGTGAAAGAAGGTTTTACACTCAAATCACATTAATTTTGATATTGATTTTGGGTCCGGTCTTCTTCATTTTGGTATTTCTTGAACTAATAAATATGGGCTTTTTCGAAACATAGTTTGTGAAAATATCAAACCAATTGCCAAAGCTATTATTGCAGATATTATTTGCAAAGAAAAGATAACTATTCAAGTATTGTTAGTAATCACCATACTAGCGATAAAAGCAAATACAGTTGCTCGAGCACTACAAGATATAAATGGGGCAATAAAAATTGAAGTTAATTTTTCACGACGACTAGCAGAACCACGAGCCATCATAATTGTTGGTACATTGCAACCCATACCACTAATTAAAGCAATTATACTTCTCCCACTTAACCCAACCTTATATAATAAGCGATCACAAATTACACTAATTCTAGCAATAAATCCACTTTGTTGAAATAACCCAACAAAGAAAAATAAAATTATAATATAGATAAAGAATGGTAGTACACCAAACACCCCTGCTATAAATCCATCACAAATAATTGATGGTACTCACCATCACGTTTGCGAATCTGCAATTGGTGCAAATCAAGATTTAATTTCATCACTTAAATAATCATTTAAAAAATAATCAATTTTTGATTGCACATAACCACCAGTGTATGGTCCAAATGTAATATAATACACACCCATGAGCGATAATATAAAGATTGGAATACCAAATGACTGCTTTAATAAAATAAAATCAATTTTTTTAGCCAGTGTGCTTTGCTTGTAAATAATTCCTTCTTCAAAAATAAAAGAATTTAAATATACCTTATTTATAAACTGATTTCTTCGATCGATAATTCCAAGACTGTATTTTTCTTTTGCCTTTAGTATGTCATCAAATACTAATAAATCTTGTCCATTTTCTCTTAAATATTTTAAAACGTTATCATTACCCTCTAATAGTTGGATTGCAATAAACCTTTTTGAAAAACAATCAATCGTAATCTTATCCATAATTGTTCTAATTTCTGCTTCAATTTCTGGACCATAATTTAGACGAAATCCCTTAATTGGACAGTTTAACTCATTTTTTATATTCTTGATTCCAACGTTTTTATTTGCAATTGTAAGATTAACATTGCAACGTAATTGTTTTTTTAACTGTAGTTTATCAATTTTTCTTTGGTTTAATTCATCAACCATATTTAAATTGATAAAAATATCCTTTCCAGTTTCTAGAAGTTGGATTGTCAAATGCATATCACGTTTAAAAGTTGTTGAGTTTAAAACATTAACAATTCCATTATATTTATTTGCCAAAACAGTATCAATAGCTATACATTCATCAGCAAAGGTTGATTTTAGATTATAAACTCCAGGTAAATCGATTAAATATTTATTTGGACAATTTTTAATTTTTCCTCTTTTTTTAGAAACTGTTGTTCGGTTAAAATTTCCCACATCATTAACAGATGATGTTGTATGGTTAAAAATTGTTGATTTTCCAACATTTGGATTTCCAATTAATAAATATTGATCAATTTTATCTTTTTTAGATAATTTCTCCTTATTTAAACTTTCCATTATCAACCTATTCTATGATTATTAAATTCAAACTATTTATAAGTTCTTTCGACAATGCATATTCAATATTTTCCACTAAGATTACAAAGAATTTTTTCTTAATATCTATAATTATAAATTCAGTATTTCGATTAAGATTTATTTCTTTTAATTTATCTAATAAAACACTATCTACATTATCTTTGATTGTTAATATTTTATACTTTTTATTTAATAAGTATTCCATAAAAAAGTTATTTCCCCCGATTTTTTTTCTTTTTTCTTTTTATAAACAAATATGTTGAGATGATAATAAATAGTACTAAAAAAGAAAATAGTGTATAGAATAAAATTTCTCCAAATGAAACATTTGATTCAGGTTTTGGATTTGAATTTTCACCATTATCTCAATAACTTCCAACTCCATAAATTTGGCCATCATAGAATGGTGTTTTTGAATTTAAGCCATTGTTTTTAATAAAATTGTTTTGCAGTAATTGTAAGTTTCCAAAATCTGCAGCACCATAACCATCAAGAATGTTACCAAATTGAAGGCTAACAGATGAAAATATATCTTGTGAACTATTTGCATTTTCAAGCTCAAAATCACTATTACTATTAGGATCATTTCACATTGTTAATGCATCAATTGAAATAATTACATATCCACCTTTTGTTGTTGATGTTGACTCAAATGATGTTTTTGTATATGATGTTTTTGTTTGTCCCAATGCTTTTAAAGGACTATCTGGAGAAATAATAAATGCATCTAGATAATTACAAAAATAATCTCCACATATATATTTTGATATATTAAAGATATTGATAAGATCATCTGATAATTTTTGTGTATGTTCTTGGTCTAGATTATTATTATTTTTAATTGCGTTTAAAGTTGCAAATAAAAAAATGTCTGAAGATTGTGATTTATTTGTCTTATTTACGCCGTTATCTAATGTACAAGAAGCAAATGATTTATCAATTTTTTGAAGTGAGTTATATTGAGATTTTTTTAAATCATTTAGTAATGAATTATATTGACTACTCGATGCAGTTGAAGATATAGTATATGAATCATTCATTCATTCACTAATTTCGTCAAATAATTTTTTGTTTGGATAATATCCTTTATTTTCTTGTGCAGTATATTTATCAGTATCATAACAATTTGTTGTTTTTAAAAATTGAATAATATCATCTTCACCATTTTCAACATTTATAATAATATTGCCTCATGTTTTTGCCATTTTGATAGCATTATAGATACCAAAGTTTGTGTAATATGTGTTTTTATTATAAAAGTCTGGAATATTTTCGCCAAGATAACCAATATTATTTGAATATCCAAATCCTTTTGGTGAAATAGTTGATTGTTTTGTTTTGTCATTTGGTGTATATGTAAAATCTCCATAACCTAGACCAGTCAAAGTGAGACTATTATCTTTTACTTTTTTTAATGATGTATCATATGATAAAATAGATTGTTTTGCTTGCTTGTTGATAAGATCTTTTATTGTTGATGGAAGAATATCTTTTGTATTTAAATTATATTTAGAAATTCCACCAATTTTGAGTTTAATTAATTTTGGATAAGTATTTAAGAAAAAATCATTTAATAATTCTCATGATTTATTTCTGCTTGCCTTTGGAGCAGATACTCATTTTGAATATGACTGGGCAAAGAAATCTTGATAACTTGACATCGCTTGTGTTGATACAACAACGATACTAGAAATTAAACTCATATAAAAATAATCTTTATTAGTTGAATCTAAAATATGACTAGTTTCTAGATTTTTTTCAATTTTTAATGCTGTCAGATTTTTTTCAATATTTGAATTTTTTAGTAAATAATATTGTAAAGCTTTACCAACTCACATTCCAGATAATTCTTTATTTTCTGTGTCATTGTTATTAGAAATATTATCTGCTTTTAATTGATATGTTTGTTGTTTATTTTTAAATGTATTTGTAATTTGTGATTGTAATAAAAATGAAAAGTGGAAAGTAAAAAAATTGATAATAGATGTTAGACAAAATAATAATTTTTTCATGTTATGTTGATATACTCCATTCTTTTAAATAAATTAAAATCCCCTATTTTTACGAATTAAATCATAAGCAGCATTTATTTCACTTGTTTTTATTGCTGCATTTTTACTGTCATTTTTATCTGGGTGCCATTTCATTATAAGTGCTTTATATGCGCGTTTAATTTCATCTTCACTAGCTTTTTCATTAAGTCCCAAGACACCATAAGCTTTTGCTAGTTCATAATTATTAATCGGTTTATTTACAGGATCTTGGTTTTGACCTTGAAAATTTTGTCTAAATTGATTAAAGAAATTATTAATATTTTGAGATTGAGCTTGAGAATTTCGCATATGGTCATCAAATGTTCCATTTTCTTTCATACTTTTTTCTAATTCAATATTACTGTTTACCATCAACATTCAAAGTGCAATTATAAAAAATAGGAAAATTCAAATAATAATTTCTACTAGATTAAATGGTTTTAGATCTTGACCATTATTAACCAATAATTTTATGCGCATTTTAATCCTTGAAATATATATACAACAACCAGCAATACCAACACAAGTGTAAAGCAAATATAATACAAATAAAATAGTAATAATAATTTTACCATCATTATCATTGTAATTTCTAGAAATACCTGCAATAAATAAGTATGAATATACAGATAATGTAATTCATAATCATATGATTAGTGAATAATATTTTCTCCCTCTTACTGTTCTTACATCCATATGGGTCTTCTTTCTTCGTTGCTACCATATAATTCATCAATTTTATTATACACCTTTTTTAATAAACAAAATTACTTTTCAGTTAATTAAAATTTAAATTACAAAAAAAAAGAACATGAAGTTCTTTATTAAGGGTTTTTATAAAAATATTGTATAATTGATAAAATAGATTCAGCATTTATTTTACAAATTTTTTAAGTCAGGTTTTTTATCTCACTTATAAATTTCTTGCTTATTTTTTGTTTTTTTAATTTCAAGTTTTTGAGTTAGGATTGATTCGTCATATTCTCTCTCAATCAAAATAATATTTCTTTTATCAAACGGTTTTACAGGGCCGTTTTTTTCTTTGTTAATTTCCTTTTCAATGAACTTTGGTTTTTTAAAACTTTTAGCATTATTTGTTGTCACCTTTGTTGGCATTGCAATTGAAATATCTTCTATAATTTTTTGTTGATCAATTTTTTCAACTTTAATTATATTTTGTTTTGTTTTCTTATCATTAATGTTAATAGTCTTATTATTATTTTCAATATTATTTTTGTTAGTTTTATTAGCTTTAATTGCTTTTTTAGAAGTTTTTGAGTTTACATTAGTAATTTCTTTTTCCTCAAAATCATCAATTTTTATGTTTGGTCTCTTATCGGCAATAATACTTTTTTTAGTTTTTGGAATAACAACTGATGAGGTTGATGATTTTTTCTCAAGTACTGATTGGTCATATTCTCTCTCAATTGAGAGATCGGGAACCTTATTTCATTGATAATCTATTGTTTGTTTGTTTGATTTATAATTGGTTAGATTTTTTTTATTAGCATTAACATTTGCCTTGATAGAGTTAATTTTCATTACAACACTATCTTTAACTATTTTTTCTTCTTTAATTGGTTTGCTAATAATTACTTTTTCTTTATCTACTTTTTCTTTAATTATTTTTTCCTTTGGTTTAGGATTTAAATCTTTTCTTATTGCGTTTTTAGGATTATCACTTAAGAAAAATTTTGTCACGTTTGTAAGGGTATTGTAGTGTCTAACATACATTTTAGATTCATCCCTAACCATTTCTTTTTCAATCTCAGATTCTCGATGAATTATTCCTTTTTGATACTTTACTTCTAATGGCTTATTGATTTTATTTGAAGCATTAAAGTTAATTTTTGTTGGTTCTGGATTATCAAAGAAAGATTTATATCTTTCATAATATTCAAAATTTACTTCCGCTCTCAAGCTAATATATTTTAAAATTAATTCTAGATCGTTTTCTGTTAACTCTTTATAATGATGAACATATTTCTTAATTGTGTATGGAGATATAAAGTTATCCATTCTAGAATCTATTTCATCTAATATTAGTCTTGGTATTGATGTAAAGAATGACCTTATTTCTTTTTGTGTATTTGACATGTTTTTTCCTCACTTAGTTCTCTGAAAATTATTTTCAATGGCTGAAAATTATTTTCAAGGGTTAAAAATTATTTTCAAGTAAAAGGGATAATAAATAGCGGTAAAAACTCCCCTATTATTGTAAAACTCCCCTACTTATATTATATATCTTTTAATTTAATTTTTAGTGTAATATATTGGTTTTTGTACATATGATATTTTTCTTTTTCAGCATCTATTTTATCTTTTGAAGCTTTTTCAATAAAGTTTTTATTAGCTAGAATTGATTCACTTCGCTTAATTTCTTTTCCTAAATCAATAATTTGTTTATTGAGATCGTTAATTAAAGCTGTTTTATCAATAAACGATGAGTTTTCAACCTCCAATGAAAAATCGTCAATAGCTATTGTTGTTGTTAAATTAGAAGAAAATTGTAGATTATTTTCAATTTTAACATTAACAATCTTTTCTAAATAACTATTGATTGTTTTTAGATAACTATCAATTTTTGCCTTATTTTTTGATTTAGTTAGGTTTATTTTAAAGATTAATGGTTTTGAGTTAGAAACAGTGTTTTTTGTTCGAAATTCACGAATATTGCTAATAATTGGGATTAAATAATCTAAATAGTTAATTTCAAAATTATGCTTATTTTCTATCCACTTGTCTAAAAGAATTGATTTTTCGAGAGATAGTTTTTGATATATTTCTTCAGTTACGAAAGGAATAAATCCATGAAGCATAATTAAGATATTTTTAAGTACATATTGCATTGTGTTTAATGTATAATTTTTAATACCCAAATCTTTTGATTGCAGATTTACTTTGCTCAATTCAATATATCAACTACAAAAATCATCTCAAACAAAGTCTATTAATAATTTTCCAGCAACAGCAAATTCATATTTGTCAATATTTCTAGCTACTTCTTTTTCGACAAGTGATAATTTGTTTAAAATTCATTTATCAATTTCATTTTCTAAATTGGTGTTTTTTTCTAAAAAGAAATTAGAGTTGTATTTAAATTGTTCTTCATTATTCATTAATATATATCTAGAAGCGTTTCATAATTTATTGATAAAATTTCAAGCGTATCTAATTTTTTCTTCAGAAAAACGGATATCTTGTCCTGGAGAAGAATTTGTCGTTAACATTAATCTTAAACTATCACACCCAAAGTCTTCAATAACTTGCATTGGGTCAACACCATTACCAAGAGATTTTGACATTTTTCTTCCCATTTCATCGCGAACAAGACCATGAAATAAAACACGACTAAATGGTTTTTTATTGGTAAACATTTTATTAAAGAAAATCATTCTCGCAACTCAAAAAAAGATTAAATCATACCCGGTTACTAGTAATGATGTTGGAAAGTATTTATTAAATTCATTTGAAATGTTTTTATTTTTTTTAAAATCTCAATTTAAAAAACATGAAAATGGTAAAAGTCCAGATGAAAATCATGTATCTAAAACATCACTTTCTTGGTCTCAGTTTTTGATATCTTTTGGAGGTATTGTATTTACATATACTTCCTTAGTTTCTTTGTGGTATCAAACAGGAATCTGGTGACCTCATCAAATTTGTCGAGAAACTGTTCAGTCATGAATATTGTCCATTCAATGTTTTAGGGTATCTTCTAGTCTTGGAGGATAAAATTCAATCTTATCATCTGATTTTTGAAGATCTAAAACCATTGCTGCTAATTTTTTCATTTTAACAAACCATTGGTCTTTTATTAATGGTTCAACTACTGTTTTACTTCTTTCACTAATTCCCACATTGTGAATAATCTTCTTTTCTAAAACAAATGTGTTATTAGTTTTTGTATATTCAATAACTTTTTTTCGAGCATCCTCTCTTTTTAAACCTATAAATTCTTTTGTGACATTTTCATTTAATGTTGCATCATCATTAAAAATGTTAATTATTTCTAAATTGTATTTCTTTCCCAATTCAAAATCATTAACATCGTGACCTGGAGAGCATTTCATAACTCCAGTTCCAAAATCAATATCTACATATTCATCGCCAATTACAAGTAATTCTTTATCATTCAAAGGATTGATAACATATTTTCCAATATATTTTTGATAACGTTTATCATTTGGATTTACGACTATACAGCTATCTGCAAAAATTGTTTCTGGCCTTGTTGTAGCAACCTCTAAGTAATCTGTTTTTTTATCTTTAAAGAAATACTTAAAGTGGTACATTGACCCCTCTTTTTCTTCATAAATTACCTCAATGTTTGAAAGCGCTGTTTTAAATTGGCAATCCCAATGAATTATGCGATTGTCTTTATAAATTAAACCTTCATTGTACATTTTAACAAAGATATGATTTACCATATTATTTAAATCCTTAGAATAGGTAAAATATTCATCTTTGTAATTTAATGCTAATCCAAGTTTTTTTCATTGTTGGCGAATAGAATCTGAGTATTCATCTTTTCATTCTCATACTTTTTTAATAAATTCTTCACGCCCATAATCATAACGTGTTTTTTTATGCTCTTTTCACAATCTTTCTTCTACTTTTGCTTGTGTAGCAATTCCGGCATGATCCATCCCTGGAATTCAGTTAATATCATATCCATTAAGCTTTTTAAAACGAATTAAAAGATCTGGAATTGCATTGTCTAAAGCATGACCAATATGCAGTTTTCCAGTAACGTTTGGAGGAGGTAAAAGGATTGTAAAAGGTTCTTTTTTTGAAGTTGTATTATTGGTAAATAAGTTATTTTCTACTCAAAAATCATATTTACCCGCTTCTACTTGTTTATAATTATATTTTTTTTCCATTTTATCATCCATGACTATTTTAATTCTTAATAAGCTTTATTCAATAGTGAAAAATATATTTTATTTAATAAAACCCAGGTATTTAGTTATTATTTAGTTATTGTTTAAATTTTTGGTATAACACATATAAATCTAATATTTTTATTATTTCATATTAATAAGATTAGGTTATAAATAATATTATATATAGGAAAACAATTTTCAAACTTATCTCCAATAATTATATTATAAACTATTTTTAACAATAATAATTAAATTTAAATATTGTCAACTATAAAATATGAATTTCTATAAATTCTTTTTATTTTTCTTAAAATGTAGAAAATTCTCATTAATATAATTTTTGGTTTTATTACTAAATTCATTAAAGATTTCCTTTTTTATCTTTAGACCGTCTCCATATCGTCCCTTAAATATTTTGACCTCATTTTTTCTGTTTTCATTAAATATTACTTTACCAGTATTATCAATAGATATAATACTATCATCAAAGGCTCTATGTATATTTGGCTCTAATTTCAACCTATTCTCAGGATCTGTTGCTCTTTTATAATCCTTAGTTTTACATAAGTATGAAAAACTAACTATATGAGCATTATCTGCAATCATATAATCTGGTATATTAAATATATTATCTGACATATTGGAAAAATTATCTCAATTATTAATTCTCTTATTGTATATTGAACGTAAATATTTATTTAATGTGTCATTCTTACTATAAATTTTAGTATTTAAGTTTTTAGAATAAAGACCCAAAGAATTACAATAATCATTATAAACATTATCAATTTCTTTTACATCTCTTATAGTCATTGTGGATTTAATTACTTCTTCACTTGAATCTTCATCAATTAAGTTTGGAAAATTAGATTTATTAAATTTTTCAAATAATTGCTTTTTTTCAGAAAATAATGAAAAATAATCTTCTAGATTTTTGATATGTATTATTTTATGATTTTCTCGCTTACTAAATAAATACGTATAGTAATCATGCATATTTTTTGTTGATATTTTATAAAAGAAATTAATAAATGGGCAAAAATTATAATTACCAGGGTTATTTGAATTTATTCCACTGTAATAAATAAATATCGGATTTGTATTATGTAAATTTATTTTTGTAGAAGTATTTGCGCCTGATATAAATATATCTATTTTTAATACATTATTAAATACTTTTCTATTCTTAATTAAATTATTTAAATTGTCAATATCATCACTTGAAAGTCCATACGGAACTTTATAATTCCTTTTATCAATATGATTAAATACTGTCGATCTTAAATCAAACAATTCTCCAAGTACACCCTTTCAATTGATGTTCATATTATCATTGTCATTATATCTAACAGTTAATAAATCAGTATCAAATGTAACATCAAAATATACAACATTTCCTAATTGATCTAAATAGAATTCATACACACCAGAATACATATATCTATGTTGCCCTCTTTTAGGGTAAGATTTTAGTAATTTTGCAAGTGAAGCAAAAGGAATATCTAATTTATAAAAAATCATTTTTTCTCCTTATTAGTTTTTAAATAAATACTAAACATAAAAAATACTAAATTATTTTCATCAAGTTTTAGATATTTTATCTAGAAATTCTTCAAACCTGGTTATATTAAACATATTTTTTATTTTATCCATTGCATTCAAGACAATTTCCTTATTATTCCTTAAACCAGGTCCATCTGCAACATAAATAAACTCATAATTTTTAAAATCTTTTAATTTTTCTTCTAATCTAATAAATCTTGGTAACTCACTATTTAATTTTGATCCTGAACCATTAAAGAAATTGCATTCTAAACAATATGTTATTTCTCCAATTTTAAAAACAAAATCAAATCTCTTATCCTCTTTCAATGATGCTTGACCAAGAATTTTATTTTGTTTTACCTCTTTATCAAAATAAATCACTTTTTCTGTTAATATTTTATCAATTAGATCATTCATAAACTGACCAGATTTATTTTTCTTATCATGGGATGATAATCCCAATTTAACACCATATATATATGTTTTTATATCACAGATTTCTGGATTAAGAAATAAATTAGTAAGTAAACCAGATTCGTTTATAAATTCAAATACAAGTTCCTTATTATTATAGTTATATTCTATTTCTTTCCTATTATTGTTTACATAAGTAAACTTAGCAGTATTATTATGTTCAATTTTATTGTTTGCCAAAAGCATAGGTATTAATTCCAATGAATCTCTATGTTTGTCGAATAAATTATTTAAATTAACATTAAACTCTTTGATATTTGGAGAAAGTAAATTATTTAAATTTTTAATTTTATCTTTGTTAAATTCTAAAAATTCATTAATCTTATCTCAAGAAACATATTTTTTTAAAATATAAGATGTTGCCTTTAATTCCTTAAAATATAATTCTTGATTTAATTTATATTCTTGTTCTCTAGATAAGTTGAAATTATAGATTATTGTTTCAAAAGTTGAGTTTTGACGATCATTTGCATTAGAATTTATAAATCGATTAACAGGTACTTTATAATTATTAAAATTCTTATATAGTTTATTAATTAATTCTGTATTATGATTGGTTAAAATTCACTTAATCCCTTTTCTATCTGCCTTTATTAGGAATTCATGCAATCTTTCTTGACCATTTTTCCCAAATGAACCAGATGTATATGAGTCAAAACCTTTATTATCAAAATCATAAGGTGGATCTAGAAATATAAAATCTCCTTCATTTGCACTATCTAATATTTCCTCAAAATCATTATTTGAAATATAAATTGTATTTTCATTTAAAAATTTTGATATGTTCATTATATTTTCTTGGTTATATAAAGTTGATGATTTTATTATTTCCTTATTATTAAATGGCGTATTAAATATATTATCCCTGTTAACTCTGTAAATTCCATTAAAGCAAGTTTTATTCAAGTATATAAATCTTGCAGCAAGCTCAACTTCTTGTAACTTAGCTGGGTCTAAATGTCTTATATTATAATAAAAATCTCGTCCTTGCTTATTGTGATTTTTTACATAAGTATCTAATAATGATGTTAAAGATTTTGGATTATTTTTAATAATATTTCAAGTCGTAATTAGTTCTATATTTACATCTGAAATAAATGCTCTTCGGGGAACAAGATCAAGAAATAATGCCCCTCCACCAATAAATGGTTCAAAATAATTATTAATATCCTTAGGAATAAATAATCTTAAAATATCTAACAACTGTCTTTTACCACCTACTCATTTTACAAATGGTTGTAATTTATTGTCACTCATTGTAAACCCCCTTATATGCAAATGATAATACAATCATTAATGTATTATTTGAAATTTATTGGCTTATTTTTATTAAAAAAGAATACAAATTTTAAATACTATTTTATACAAAAATTAGTGTAAATTCTAAAAAAATATTTATATCAATATATTATCAATCATATATTTTTGTTAAATAAATACATATGCTACCAAAAGTGGCATTGTTGCAGTTGTGTCTCATTGGTTGTCATTAACAAGAATTTTAATTTGATATCCATTAATAGTATTATACATTAAATAAAATTACTTTCAAGGAAAATATGCTAATCTATTGTTATAATTAAATTTATAACGGACATTACCTATAATTATGGTTAATAAATAATACAATATTTTATTAAAAAATAATTTCTTAATATAAAGTTAAAAAAAGTCATCATAAATTTTTTTATTTTGATACATAGACAATTGTAAATATCTAAAGGTGGTTTCTACTTTTTCATGGCCCAACTGTAGCATTACCATTTTAGGATTTGCACCTTTTAATAACATATGTGTTGCAAAAGATCTTCTTATTGAATGTGGTGTAAAATTCTTTCCAAGCACCTCTTTAACTCATAATCTTAATGTTTTTGTTGTTATCTCCTTAAAATTAATTTTAAAAGTAGTTTTACTATTATGAAAAACATCTCTAATTTTATTTCCTTTTCCAATTAATGTGATGATATTCTTATTGATTGATATTATTTTATTAACCTCAGCGGCCCTTAGTCCTGTTTCAAACATAAATTTGACAAGTAATTTTTTATTTTTAAGTTGTGCAGAATCATGTTGAAAAACTTTAGTCTTTTTCATTAGAAATTTTTTATCAAAAATTGACATATATATTTTTGGTATTTTTGGAAGCTTAAGTTGTTTTAATTGTTTTATTCTAGCGTCATTGCTTCACCTCATATAGGAACAAATAATATTGTAATGTGTTCATACTGTATTTGGATTTTTATAGTATGTTATAAGCTTATTTTTTATATTTCTTATATCATACATTTCATTTTTGTAAATACCTAGTACACTTTTATAGGTTAATATTGTATTACTTGAATATTGATTTTTTTTTAAAAATAGTATATATTGATTCATTGGTTTTCCTTTCGCGGGCTACACTCATTTTATTTTATAAGTATATCAAAATAAAAGGTTCAATAATGGCTATTTACAAACTTGGGGAATTGATATTAGGAAAACCTATTTATGGGTCAAATCAAAGAGGATTAGCAAGTGGAAAATATAAATATTTAACACAATCAGACATCATATTAAAATCTCCAAGGGTATTTGTTAATAATACAGATGGAAAGGTTTTAAAAAAAGACGATTTTATTATCTCTAGGGCGGGTACAATATTACCATATCTGCATGAAATAAATGAGGAATGAGTTTATGCAGGGTACCTAATAAAATATAGGTTAAATAAAAATTTGTGCATACCAAAATATGTTTATTATTGATTCAAAGGTCCGGGAAATAAAACTTTAAATCAATATTCAAATACTGGCTCTACAATGCCAAAAATGAACCCCAATACTTCTTTAAATATAAAAATTAATCTTCCAAATTTGAAAGAACAACAAAAAATAATTGACATTATTGAACCTGTGGAAGAGGTATTTTTTAGGTATAAACAATGTATTAGATTAGACACTTATGAGAATACAAAAAACGATATTAGAAAAATAATTGACATTATTGAACCTGTGGATAATTTACAAAGAAAAATTTTAATATTAATGTCTAAAATAAAATTATTATTAATAAAATTTTATCAAATTAACCCTAAACCTCTAATTAGCATAAAAAAACGCAATTATTTTTTAAATAAAAAGAGAGTTAATCAAAATTTATATTTTCCCACTTCTTCTATTGGTGAATTTACATTAAATATAGATAAGTCATTAGACATCAAAAACTTATTAATATCAAGGGCGAATGTTATTCCTAAAGAGGGTACGTTTATAATTTCTAAATTAATTGGTGAAAATAAAATTTACTATTTTGATAAGGTAAGTGAGAATCATGTTTTTTCAACCGGTTTTTTTAATATTGAATCGATATCACCCGATGATTTTAGTTCATTTATTTTATCCCATAATTATTTAATTCAAAAATCAAATTTAGCAAATGGTACTACAATGCTTTCAATTAATAATGATACTTTTTCTAAATTAATAACCAAAGATAATTGATTAAATAGTAATATATATAGCAAAATGCTATATTTGGTTAGCACTGTAAGCTCAAAAATAGATAATTTAAGAACACTGTTAATTGGAATTTTATTATAATTTACAAAAAAAATCTAAACACATTTAATATTAAGCAAATATATATTGTATAAAATAAACACTTTTTTACAAATAAAAATATTTTCAAATATTATAAATATAGCCACAAATAACATATTTAATATTCTACAACTAATTTAATTATAATTATATAAAATAATTTTCAATGATTGAGAAAATTTATCTAGTAAAATTATAAGATTCTTATCATTTTTTATTACAAAGTTAATATATGTAAAAACTTAATTGAGCTTACCTTTATTTTTTTCATTTACCAATAAGGGTAATATAAAGCTTAATTTTACACTATAAAAAACAGTACCATTTTTTTTAATAAATTATTTAGCTTGATTAATAGTTTGTTCACTGTAACTAATAATATATCTATTTTATCAATATTAACCATAGTTTTTGGAATTAAAATATCCAAA
Source organism: Spiroplasma endosymbiont of Aspidapion aeneum (assembly GCF_964031045.1). Classification (NCBI taxonomy): domain Bacteria; kingdom Bacillati; phylum Mycoplasmatota; class Mollicutes; order Entomoplasmatales; family Spiroplasmataceae; genus Spiroplasma; species Spiroplasma endosymbiont of Aspidapion aeneum. Next base: position 663,371 of record NZ_OZ034994.1, read on the forward strand.
AATACATCTTTATCAATAACGGGCATTTTTGTTCCCTTTGACATTTGTGAAAATTTATTTCAAGATTTTTCAGACATAAAGTATTTTATAAGCTGAGTAATATTTTGTAAAATTTTAAATTGATATAATGTACCATTTACATCTGCATCAAAAGGGGTGATTGCTCATTTTTTTAGGTATGTTCTTATAGAACAAAATAAAAATGTTCTTGCCTCGCAAAAATAACTATTTGTTTGATATGTGTTTTCACGTTCTAAATTTAATATTTGGCCAGTATTTTTATTAATAACTTTTGCAGAAATTTGAGAAATATTTTTCTTTTCATTTTTAATTGATTTAAGTAATTCCTTAATTTTTATATTTTTACCACTTAATGGCAATTTTGCAATAAATTCAAGTAATTTTAGGTGATACTTATTTAATAAATTTTTTACCTCTTCCACAGGTTCAATAATGTCAATTATTTTTTGTTGTTTTTCAATGGATGGTATATACAATTCTAATTTACATAAGTCTTTAGCATATACGTGAGGTTGAGCCGAACCCCTACTAAGTTTATAGATATTATTTTGATTCTTAAGTAAATAATAATTCAAATATTTTTGTTTCAATAAATTAGTATTTTTTGATTCAATTGAAAAACAATCGGCCGCATAGTAATCCTCATTCGGAATCGTAATATATCCTGCGTTTGCTCCAGAAGATGAAATTGATGCAATATACATGTCTCTATTTTTTTTATTAAAATATCCCTTTATACTTTTTCCAGCACTGACTATTGGATATTTATAAAATTTAGTTCTTACTTCTGAATACCCGATATCTGAACTTCCTCTAGTAAAAAAACATAATTCCCCAAGTTTGTAAATAGCCATTATTGAACATCATCCTTTTTAAAATTAATTGCCTTTTCAATTGCTTCTTCTACTTTGGGTGTTAAATTTAAAAATTCAGATAGTAAATCAGACAATTCCTTTCCTAGCGTCCTTATTTCATCTTTTGTAGCCTCAATATCAATTTCATCTATACTTGAACTAATATACCTCCCAGGAACAAAAGAGTAGTCATTTTCCTTTAGTTCATTAATTGTTATAGTCTTGGCAAGTTCGGGAAAATCAATATCCTCACCTTTTTCATGCATATCAAAAATTTTAACAATGTTTTTTATTTCAGTATCTTTTAATTCACGTAATTTTTTAGAGATCATATTTCCATCAAGAGACGAACCTGAAACCATTAAAACTTTATTGTTTACCTTCTTATTATTAAAAAATCAAATAGAAGCAGGAATCCCTGTTGTATAGAATAATTTATCTGGAAGTTGAATTATAGCATCTACCTTGTTATCCTCAATTAATTTCTTTCTAATCTCTATTTCTTGTTTTTGTGATGATGATAATGAACCATTTGCAAGAATAACTGCCCCTCTTCCCGTTGAGGACATTTTATCGACAATATGAGAAAGTCATGCATAATTTGCATTACCTTTTGGTGGTAATCCCCACTTCCATCTTGGGTCATCAATTAGATCTTCTTGAGACCATTTCTTCATATTAAAAGGAGGATTCGCTAAAACATAATCAAATTTCTGCATACTATGTAAATCATTTGTAAAAGTATCTGCAGACATTTCACCAAGCGTTGATCTATCATTTGCATCATATAATGAGAAACCATGAAGTAAAATATTTAATTTTGCTAATTTTCATGTTATATTATTATACTCTTGACCATAAACTGTTATTAAATTAAAATTTCCCTTATTTTGATTTATGTATCTCTTTGATTGCACAAGAATCCCACCTGTTCCACAAGCAGGGTCATATATTTTTCCACGTAATGGTTTTAAAATATTAATCATTAATTCAACAATAGATGTTGGGGTATAGAATTCACCACCTTTTTGTCCCCTATCCTTAAAGAAATGCCCTAAAAAATATTCATATATTCTTCCGACAATATCTTCATCTTCTTCAGATGAAAAATCTTCCTCTGAAAATATTTTAACAACATCACCCAATTTATTTTGATCTATTGACTCTCTATTATAATTTTTGTCAAATACATTTTTTAACATCTTATTTTCATTTTCTAGCTTAATAAATGCTTTATCCATAACTTCGCCAATTTTTTCTGAATTAGCGTAGTTAATAATATAATCTCAAGATGACTCCTTTGGAACTTTAAAGGCACCGTATTCATTATAAAAATCTATACTATCGATAATATCGGGATCTAAATTATCTTCTCTTATTTTTTTAATAGCAGTATTATATTTATCTGAAATATATTTAAGTGATAATACACCGAGCACAATATGCATATACTCCTCTGCTGATAAATTTCCTCTTAACGACTCTGCTGCACTTCATAATTTAGCTTCTAATTGCCTTATATTTTTTGCCATTTTATCTCTCCCTTTTAAAGTAGTCTTTATTTAATCTAATAGATTTTGTTATTTGATTAATCAATAATCCTGATATATCTTTTAAATTATCAGGCGGATAGTTATACTTATTTTTTAGTAATTTATGTAACTCAACTTTAATATGTGATTTTACCTTACCACTGGTCTCAAACTGCTCTGTTCCAGCCTTAACGACTGTTTGATAAATATCCTTAGCCAATCTTCTCAAAATTTCAGAATTTTTATTATCTCTTAGGTATTGATCATCTGCAATAATTTCATAAAAAGCTTGCAGCTGTGAATCTTCAAATTCTACTGGCTCATCGATTTTGTTTATTATCTCTTTGGCGATTTCTCGAATAAGTTCTATAATCTTCTCAATGTTATCGTTTGCCTGCATCCCACTCAATATATCTCTTATTTTTTCAGACATTTTTTTGGCAGCTATAGGTCTTGTTTTATCTAATTCATCAATCATTAATTGAATACCACTTTTGTACATTTTAAGAGCTACGTGTGGATATATATTTTGCAATTCTTTTACCTCGTGCTCCAATATTTGTGCAACATCATAAATATTTTTGGTTAAAATACTTGATTTTATTTCAATATCCGATTTAGATGAATCGATGCAATCCTTGATTGCATTTTTAATAGAATATATTGTTTCTTCTAATTGACCAGCAACAACTACAATATTTCTTGTTAATAGTTTACTTACCTGAACTATACCTTTAGCTTGTTGTTTTATATCATCTTCGATAATTGAAAATGACATTTTTAAATATTTGCCAATATTTCTTGCTAATTTAATAAATTCGTTTCTACTATTATTATCATTTATTGATAACAATTTTTCATAGCTTAAAATTATATAATTATACTTTTCAGTATCATTAAGATTATTAAAATTATTTATATTTTTCATATAATTATCATTAATTATATTAATGGTATCAAGTAGATATTTTTTTGCCTCTTCAATATTTTCAATTGAAATACCAAATCCAATTCTCTTATTATTTGAGTATTGTAATAATGCATCTGCTATGTGATTTCAAATTCCGATATAATCAACAATTAAGCCGTTATATTTTATTTTTTTTGTCAAATTATTTTCATATGTTCTATTAACTCTAGCAATAGCTTGAATAAGGTTGTGTCATTTTATAACCTTATCCATATATAGTGTCTCTAAATCTGGAACATCAAAACCTGTCAACCACATGTCTACAACAATAGCGATCTTATATTTTGAAGTATCTTTTCTAAACTCTGACTCAACACTATTAATTTCTTTCTTTTGAACTATTGAATTTTTCATTTCTAAAGAATCCTTATTATTCCCAGTAATAACTAAAATAACTTCATTTTTAATTTCTGGTCTTAATTCAGTAATTGTTTTATAATATAAATAAGCAGCATTTCTACTATTTGCAACTATCATAACCTTATTATTTAGAATAGAATTTCTAGAATCATAATGCTTTAGAATATCTTTTGATTTTTCTAAAATAATATTTTTATTTTCTAAAATATCATTAATATTAGCTGACTCCATCAATTTATTTAGGTTTTGATGAGATGTTATTTTGTCAGGGTCAAGTGTGCTAATATATTCTTCTTGAAGCTTATCCATAATATCCAAATATTCTTGATTAAGAGGTATTTCCAATTTTCTCATTTCATAATGAATGGGAACAGTTGTACCATCCTCTGTAGAATCACTCATTAAATATTTATGATTATATTCTCCAAATATTTTCTTACTATCTTTTTCGAAACCAATTAGTGGTGTTCCTGTGAAACCTACAAATTTTGCATTTGGTAGAGCAGATCTCATAAATTTTGCATATCCAGATTTTAAAATTAATTTTTTGACTTCTTTTGAAATTTTATATTCATCCTCAATATTATTTTGTGTACGATGTGCCTCATCAACCAAAACACATATATCTTTTCTATTAGACAATATCCCAGTATTAGAAAAGAATTTTTGAATTGTTGTAAAATAAATTCCAAAATATTTTTTGTTTTCTAATTTTACAATTAAATCTTTACGAGACTCTACTAAAATAGGTTTGTTGCGTAAAAAATAACTTGCATTTGTGAAACGTTGATATAATTGTAAATCAAGTGTTTTTCTATCAGTTAACATTATAATTGTTGTTTTTGGTTTTGCGATGATAATACTTTTTGCTAAAAAAATCATTGTAACTGACTTTCCAGATCCTTGTGTATGCCATACAAGCCCACCTTTTGCGTTATCATCTAAAATATTATTCATCGAATTAATAACCGCCTCAACTTGGTGGGGAGCTGCGATGTATTTAGATAAAAAACCTTTTTCATCTGAGAAAAAAGAATATTTTGTTATATAATCTATTATATTTTTCCTTTCAAAAAGAAATTCTATAATATCTCTGTCATCTCTTGTTTTCATATTATTAGCTCTTATCATTTTTTGATAAGATGATGTGACTGTGCCATATCTTGTATCCAATCTGTTTGAAATAAAATTAAAAATATTAAATGACCATAATTTTGGGCAAAATAATTTTAAGGACTCATTCTGATTAAAAGCATCTTCAATATTCTCAAATGCTAATTCACTCTTTAATTCCAAAATAGCAATTGGTAATCCATTGATAAACATGACAATATCTGGAATTCTTGTAGTAGAACCATCTGATACCCTAAATTGCCTAGTGAAAATATAATCATTTAGCATGTAATTATCCGATATTAATTTAATTGATTTTGTTTGATTTGTAACACTATCTCATACTTTAACTCCTTCTAATAAGAATTTTCAACATTTATAATTCATTGTTATATAGTCAAAGTTAATTTTCTGAATCTCAAAAATTGCTTTATTGGCTTCGCTCTCATCAATATTATTTATTTCTATAATTTTCTGTTTTAAAATACATAGGTCTCACACATCTTGGTCATCGCTGCGATAAATAGATTCCTTGTAGGTTCAACCATACTTTTCTAATTGCTGGTGTATGTAATCTTCAAAATTTTTTTCCTTCATATTATAACTCCTATTTTTTGAGCGGGCCAATACATTTATTTATAATTGATAAAATATAAATAAATGTATTATTATATGAACTTTAGTAGTGTATAATAAAGACTTAGTGGTGTAAATGTACTTAATTACATTTCATTTTTTATTTATACTAATTATATTATAATTTATTTCTTTCTAAAATTGCAATGTTTTGTGAATTTTTCAATGCTATTTAAGAAAGGATTATAAGTTTTTTAATTTGTATACAAAAGATTTTATGGGTTTTAGTGACATTTATCTATTTCATATATCATGTTGAAGAATTTTATTAAATTTCTTTACAGTGTTGAATGTTAATTTTTTAGTATAATTTAAAAAACTGAAAAAGCATTCATTTTCAAAAAATAATATTCTGATAAATTATAATTATTATTGTTATTTTAAATCTTTTGCATTCTCAAAACATTAATTTCATAATTTTCTTTATATTGTCCGTTTATTTATTGCATAATATATAGACGAGGTTAGAAAAAATGACTCTAAGTAGACCTATAATAACTTACTATTTCAGGTTTTAAGTTAAATTTATATACAAAATTAAATGGTAACATTAAAAATCCTAAATCTAGAAAATGAATTATAACATAATATTTTTTAAAACTCTATATGTGAACATAATCCATCAAGAGCACGTTGTAAATAAGGTCTCTCTTTGGTTACAATATCTTGTTCTAGTTTAAAATTTCTATTATTAACATTTTCAAAAACCACTAGTTTAGGATAACCCCCTAGTCAAAGTAAATGGGAAATATATCTGTTTCTGGCAAATCTGATAAATTAACATCTAAAGGAACATTTTTATTTTTATTTGGCTTATACAAACACGTTATATTACATTCACCTTCACATTTACACATTTTTAGAAACTTTTCAGATAACTTCTGATTAGAGGTGTTATATAAATCTGCAAGTAAAATTTTGTTTGTTTTTATAAAAAGATAGTGATTTTCGTGCTTTATTGGTTGATTCTCATCATAATTAAGTTTTTTATATGTAAAATCAGCATTAGTTTTATTATATGTTGAAAATAAAATTAAAAAGCCTGGGTTATTATTTATCATTGTGTAATAATATGCCTTGGTTTTGCTAGGTCTAAATCTGGTTGGTTCTTTTTTATCTTCTCATAAATTTCGTGTTTTAATTGAAATTTATATACAGTATTACACTTTAGCATTGTGGCCCGTATCTTGTTGATCATATCAAGCAATTATATCTTTGTTTAATATCTTCAAATGGATATAATTTCTCAAAGTCCTCTTGCCTAAACGGTTTTTCATCAGGAATAATAGCAAAATTTGTATTATTATCAATTTTATCAATATATTTTGCCAAACCAACTCCTCATAATTCTGATGCAATCATATCTGTTCCAACTCAGTCCTCAAGATATTCACCAACTTTTGTTGTAGAAGTATAAAGTGTATTACACCATTTTCCTATTCCAAAAATAAGAATTTTAATACCTTTACTTATATTGAAAGAATCATCATTATACTTATCATTTTCATATTTTTCTTTTACTTCTTCATAAAATTGGTCATCTATAAAATTGGACCCGTAGGTAAAACTAACCCCTTTTGTATAGCCTGAAAATGCTTCAATCGGTACATCTAATTCATTATTCATTTTTCGCACATATGCAAATATAAATAATTGTCACATAAACTTTGAAAATCAAAATTTGTATGCGACAGAGAAATACTTATCTTTTTTTAATTTGTAATCTCTATCAATCAAGTATCCTCTGTAAATTACTTTTTCTTTGGTAAATTTATTAAAGTCATTTTTTCTGTCAATATAATAAAAATACTCATATAGTTCTCTTATTCTTACTTTCATCTTAAACCTACCTTATGAATATTATTATAAATGAACCTATATAAAAAGTAAAGGTTTTGGAGATTAAATTTTAAATTTTCTTTAGAGAAAACTATTAAAATTATTAGATAATCTCTTTGGAAAAATAGGTATTTTTAACAAAAAAATGAACTTACCTTAAAGTTGAATATTTGACTATTTTATTTATATATCAAGACCAATTTAAGACTTTTTATTAAAATAAGCATTTAAACTAATTTTGTCAAAAAACTAAAGAAAAAAAAACCTAAATAACCCACTAAATCATAACCTTTATGAATATTCAGTTCTACTACCACTTAATTCTACAAGGTACCATAACATATCTTTAAAATTTGCATTCGTACAATAAGTTCTACTACTACTTAATTCTACAAGGTACCATAACAAAAATCGCTTAAATATTTTTTATAATCAAGTTCTACTACTACTTAATTCTACAAGGTACCATAACATGACGAAAAATTAGGTAAGATCATAGGATGTTCTACTACTACTTAATTCTACAAGGTATCACAACTTGGAGAAATGAGTAGGTATTTACCTTGTTGTTCTACTACTACTTAATTCTACAAGGTACCATAACTTGAATTGTTCTATTTAAAATGAATTTTATGTTCTACTACTACTTAATTCTACAAGGTACCATAACCTTTGTATAAATCATGTATGCAAATATCATGTTCTACTACTACTTAATTCTACAAGGTACCATAACTATCTTTTTTTACTGAAAAACTTTTAAAATGTTCTACTACTACTTAATTCTACAAGGTACCATAACCTTCAATAAATGATAACAATCTTAGTGACGTTCTACTACTACTTAATTCTACAAGGTACCATAACTTCGTTAATTGTTCAATATTTTTTTGGGTGTTATACTACTACTTAATTCTACAAGGTACCATAACAAATCCGTGGTTTGTTTATTAATAAATTCTGTTCTACTACTACTTAATTCTACAAGGTACCATAACCTTCAATAAATGATAACAATCTTAGTGACGTTCTACTACTACTTAATTCTACAAGGTACCATAACAACTAACCTCCCCATTGTTAATTTTGGCATGTTCTACTACTACTTAATTCTACAAGGTACCATAACAAACAATTAGTAATTGATTATTTAGAAAAGTTCTACTACTACTTAATTCTACAAGGTACCATAACAGTTGAAATGAAAACATTCCAAACCAAAAAGTTCTACTACTACTTAATTCTACAAGGTACCATAACTATAATCGTAAATAATTCTTGAACCTTTTTGTTCTACTACTACTTAATTCTACAAGGTACCATAACGAATATGGCTTTGTTTTAGACAACGAAACCGTTCTACTACTACTTAATTCTACAAGGTACCATAACTTATTGACGCCTTTAATGATATTAAAACAAGTTCTACTACTACTTAATTCTACAAGGTACCATAACAGTACTAGTTCAACATACAAAAAAAATAGAGTTCTACTACTACTTAATTCTACAAGGTACCATAACTATAGCCCTTATGAAATGATATTAAACGAAGTTCTACTACTACTTAATTCTACAAGGTACCATAACAATAGAAAAATAATTAGTGTTATATACCTCGTTCTACTACTACTTAATTCTACAAGGTACCATAACAACGGTTATGGATATGATCTACCAAAAAATGTTCTACTACTACTTAATTCTACAAGGTACCATAACACACTTTATTTTAAATGAACTTAAAAAAACGTTCTACTACTACTTAATTCTACAAGGTACCATAACTTGCTCTGTTAACAGTTATTATAGTTTTGTGTGTTCTACTACTACTTAATTCTACAAGGTACCATAACAAATATAAACTATTATTATTATTATTAGTTCTACTACTACTTAATTCTACAAGGTACCATAACTTAAAATTTTTGGTAAAAGTTAACAAAACTGTTCTACTACTACTTAATTCTACAAGGTACCATAACTGCTCTCACAAACAACAAGATTGGCGATTTGTTCTACTACTACTTAATTCTACAAGGTACCATAACCATAAAAGTTTTTTTAGGTTTTAAATTTAAGTTCTACTACTACTTAATTCTACAAGGTACCATAACAGTTAGACATCCCTTCCTAAGTTTTCTAAAGTTCTACTACTACTTAATTCTACAAGGTACCATAACTTAGTTTTATGGTGTTAATACTTTCTAAATGTTCTACTACTACTTAATTCTACAAGGCACCATAACTAACATAAACATTAACATTAACATTAACATGTTCTACTACTACTTAATTCTACAAGGTACCATAACATGCAGTAGCGAAGTTATCTTTTATAAAAAGTTCTACTACTACTTAATTCTACAAGGTACCATAACGGCTCTCACAAACAACAAGATTAGCAATTTGTTCTACTACTACTTAATTCTACAAGGTACCATAACTAAATAAAAATTATAAATAATGTAACAAAGGTTCTACTACTACTTAATTCTACAAGGTACCATAACCTCAAATCAAGTGTTTTTGAGGTTTTTTTGGTTATTTTAAGTAATTTTTAAGGATTTCAATAAAGTTAAGCTCATTTTGGTCAAAATATTTCAAATTATTATTTGTGTTATTAAAAAGATTCAAATCTATAATTTTATTGGTTGTTTCATAGATAAATTTTTCAAATTCGGTAATTCCTTGCCCATCTCAAAAGAGGATATATTCATCTTTTTTATTTATGATTGATGATATATCAATAAAGTTATAAAATTCAATCTTTAAATTTAATAAATCCTCATTGTTTATTGAGTACATATTATTGCATAAAATAGAGTAAAAATTAAACCTCTTAATTGAGTTGAAGAAATCTTTAAATTCATTAAAATTTAGGCCAATAAAGGGATTTATAAATACATAATAGAAATTTTTATCGCTTTGCTGTGAAATGATGTAAAGTATTTCGAGATATATTTTTTTAAGTTCGTACTGTGAGATTATATTATCTATGTTAGTATCATTTTTACTAATATGCATTATAACATTTGTGGAAATATAATCAACAATATTGTCATTTATCACAAAATCGGCATCATAATCTGTTGAACTCTTAATTAATTCTATAAGATAACTAATTGGTTTAATTTTCTTTAACTGCAATGTATCTATTAGGTTCTTAATAAGAATAAGTTCCTCCTCTTCAAAAAAATTAGAATTTATAACAATTGTGATCAATTCTTTTAGTATTGTCTTGTTACCCCCACAAATATCTTTGTAAAGGTCAAGGTATGACGGAACATTAAAGAGTTTAAAATTTGATTTATCTATAATATAATCATGGTTAGAATAATTTATAATAAATTTTGATCCAGAAGACTTTGCGCTAAATAATGACTCATGAAAATCTTTAAGATTATATAACGAGTCTAATGATTTACATAAAAATATATTCTTTTCATTAAAATTGAAGTCTAGTGTTTTATCTGTTAAAGTATTAATAATTTTCATTATATTTCAATATACCTCCTATCATTAATTATCAACTCTTGTTCTGTTTTTTTTCCTCTTAAAACTTTAATTTTTTGATACTGTTTTTCGGTAACTGTCATCATCCGTATATTACCATGTTTTGGAACAATTTTTTCAACTCTATCTTCAATAAATCTCGCTGCTTGTTCATTTGGACAAATTTTTGTATATATTGAATATTGAATCATAGAAAAGCCTTCCTTAATTAAACCATTTCTAAAATTATTATAATCGTGGACATTTATTTTTGTGCCAAAAGGTAAATCATAAAATATCATAATCCTCATATATCTATAACTCATAATACCTTATTGATGAAGGCATTGGTGTTTCTATATTTTTGTCAATTTTTTCATCATTTAGATCTTTAATAATATTATCAACATATGCATCAATTGCGTTAGATAGAAATAATTCCCTGCCATCAAAAATCACCTTTGCATTTAATAAATTTATTAGACCTATCCGATTATTTCTAGAAAAATAATCATCATTTAAAATATGATTATACACATAATTATCCACAATTGGTCTAAATGGTTCCATTAAATCATCACTAAGAGCAAAAGCGTTATACCTATTTGAGTGAAAAATAGATATTGTAGGATTTAGACCTTTTGAAGTAATTACTCTACTAAAAAAATTCCTAATGATTGTATAACCAAAATTAAGGCCAGCATTTATATGGTTATCGAGATCTCTTGTAAAGTTATTGCCAAATAGTTCTTTAAAATATACCTTTGCAGCATGACCTTCTCTATTAGATAGGTCACCCGGTTTTATATCTTTGATGTAATTAAAAAGTTTTTCAACTTTGTCCATACTTTTTAGATTTAATTTAAGGATATCAATTTGTGCATTAATTTTCTTTTCCACAATCTTTGTTCATATCCTAATTTTGTTCTCCTTTGATCACGATATTTGTTTATTTAAAATTTCCAATTGCATATAATTACCTTTAAAAGGCTGTAACATGCAACATGGGTTAAAATCATTATCACAAAACATCACAAGCACTTTTGCTTGGGCTAGTTTTACAATTATTTTTGTAGTTACTATTGCCTTTGTATTCTCAAAAAAAACAACATTTAAATCCCCAATTGGAACCTTATAATTTTGATATTCTGTTGAAACAACTAAATTATCCAAAAATAAGCTAACTTTTTGTCCATCCTTAATTACTAAAACTTTTCAGGACATATTTAAACAAAAACCCAGATCGCATTGCGACCTGGGTTTTGGGAAAGCATAAATGCTTACAAAAACGGCATAAAGCCTTATATATGATAGTCTTGTAGAATTAAGTAGTAGTAGATTTACTTGACTATATTCAAAAATGAATAAATCATATATATCATAGGTTAACTATGACAATATAATTATACAATACTACTATTTTTATTTCAATAAAAAATCCTAAAAAAGTTAAAATAATTATATTTTTTTAATATCAATTTCCTTATATCTTGTTTTTGTTAAATTTGAAACAATTATTTTCAAATTTTCAATCTTATTTGTGGAAATGAAAATTCTCTTAGTTTTTAAATCATCGGAATTATAATCAAGACATCTTTTATTTATATACTTAACTTCAATCTGACCCTCAGGTCCAACCCCCGTTAAAACATATGACATATTTATTCCATCATAATCAAAATTAAGCTCACTATATTTTGACAAATGATACTTGAATATTCAATCATCAGTTAAATTCTTTTTATTTTTTCAATCTTGATATTTTTGTGATTTGCGATCAATATCCTTACCATATGTTAATCCGAGTATTCCAATTGGAAAAATTTTATATTTATCTAGTTTTTTGTTATAAAATACCTCTCACCCAATTGGTTTTCCACTATCAAAAAATACAAATTTTTCACTTCCAATTTTTTTGTATTTATGTGAAACATTAAAGTATTTTATAGTTTGAACTTTATCATAATATTTAAGTTTCTTGACTAAAACTTTCTTATCGTTATCGGTTACTTTAAAAATGTCATTTTTTAGAACATCTCTAAAGTAAAGAAAAGGATTTTTTATCAATTTGTCATCATCTGTTTTTTTACCAGAATATTCATCGTAAATTTTCTTTAAAAGATTAAATGTATTAATATCACTTTTATATATAAATAACCTATTATAATCTGTTGTAAATAACTTATCAAGTTCTTTTGTATCAGAGGTTGTGAATAAATCTAACTTCTTAATTTTTATTAATTGGCCATCGATTATTTTTCCAGAATACAAGGTCTCATTAAATAATGGACCATTATTTTTATTTCTTACTTTTCAAGTAAAAACATAATCAAAATTAGATATATCACCCTTAATTGTTCCAATATTTTCATTTGCTTTTGGAATAGAGTCAAAATCATAATCATCAAGTCTTTCAACCTTGTTATCTAAGATATCAAAAAGGCTACCAGCTCTTAATTTTGAATTAATCCTTATTAATGGTGATAGAGCGATCACAACAGCATCTTTTGCATGATGAGAATAATAATTTCTGTCTTTTTTTTCTAAATGTAAGACCTTATTTCTAATATAGGCAGTAAATCTTCCATTGATAGTTTTGATTTTCCACTTTTTATTAAGTTCGGCAATAAAATGCGTTAAATAATTCTTAACTTCTGTTGTTGCATATCGTGTATCATTTAAATTTCTAGATATAAATTTTTGTCTTGATTTTCAATCATTGAGTTCTGATTCATCGATAAGATTGTTATATTTATCTTTAAAATATTTATCTTTTTTATTACCATACAGTATAGTCATTCGCTCTTTAAAGTCATTGAAATCTCTGCCAATTGATCTAAAATATTGAAATGGAGTTCTCTTGCCCTTATCTTGGTTTTCTTTTCTGAGCACAAGAACCTTGTTTGTTTGTGAATCATCAAGACTTATTGAAAATGGAATAATATGGTCAATTTCACAATAATTTGGATCAGATTTTAAGCGTTCGATATCTATCGCTTGACCAGAGTAAACACATTTTCCATCTTGTTCATTTCGAAGAGAAAATTTTAATCAAGAATTTTTATTATCATTAAAATTACCATCATAATAATCTTTTTTTACTTTTTCCTTTTTTTCATTATTTTGTTTTATGATTCTATCCTTATATTTTTTAAGTTCTTTTGAGTTTTTTTCTCTAGCCATTTCGATTACAATATCATTAATATCAAAATCAAACAATGTGTCTATTTCTTTAATTATTTTAATAGATTCAATCAATGCTCTTTTTACAACAGGAGAAATGAAAAGATCACTTATTTTCTTTCTCAATATTGGTATTGACTTGAATTTTGTAATGTTTGTTTTTATTCCATAATCTGGTTTTATTTTGTTTTCATGAAAAATTTCCATTTGGTTTTTATTTGTTGATCACAATTCTTCTAATTGAGCTCGCATAGTCTTATATGAAAGCGAATGAGTTCCAGTTAAAGAAATTGTTGCAAGGATATCACATGTTTCATCATCTAAAAAATCATAACCTAATTCTTTTAGTTCTTCATATCTAGATTTCACTGATTGATATTTGGTTAAAACGCTGGTTATTTCATCAATTTTTATTAAATTTCCTAAATTAATAAAATCAATTGATTTTTCTTTTTTAATCAATATATTTTTTATCATTTTTATGCTTTCAAATTCTGTAAAATTATCCTTTGAACTATCTCCTGGTTTTACTCGATAACCAGTGATTTTATTGGGTTCCACATTGATATATTTTGCGATTGAATTTAAAGTAATATTTTTATGTTTTGGTTTGCTCTCAATACAATCGTTTATAATCTGTTCTTTTTCAACTCTTGATAAAGGACCTTCCTCTCTTCTAATTGTTAAATTATTAAGGTCGTTTAGAATATTAAAAATGTATGATGTTAATGATTTTTTTGGCGCTCTTTGTTCTGCGCTATTATAAGTGTCTCTACCAGCTAATCGATCAAAAAATTCTTCCTCACCACTTCAAGAATAAGGACTTGGATTGATATTTTTTTTATTTTCATCTTTAGGACCGGGACCTTCATAATATTCCCTTTTACGATTAAATAATGCAATATATTCTTCCTTAAATTTTTTTGAAATTACATTATTTTTTACCTGTGTATTTAAAAGAATTTCCAATTCTTTTAAATATCAATCATGAGCAATTAAACTATTGTTAGTATTTATACCTCTATAGCCACCGTGTTTTTGCCTCATTTCAATTTGAATATCTACTGGTAATCTATCCTCTTTTTCTTCAATATCTATAATATCTTTTTTTAATTTTTCTGATAAATCTTCTTTGTAATTAAACGTTCCCCTGTGTTTAATATAATTAAATAAGACCATTAATAGTTCTTCTAATTCAATTTTTTCTAAAAGAGCAGTCTTTCTCTTATCTAACATATCAAAATCAAAATTTAATGCATAAAAATCATCAACACTTTTTATATACTCATATTTTATAAATAAATCTATTAAATCATGCTTTCGTGTAATCTTTCTTCTCAAAATTCTACGTCTAGATCTTTGTTCTCGACGGGTTGAAGCGGTTTGATTATCACCCTTTGCAGCATTTGCTTCCTCAAATAATCTACTTCCAGCCTTAATAATACTCAAATTTTCTACATCAATGATTGCTCAACCTACAGATGCGATCCCTATATCTAATCCGATATTTACTTTTTTTCCCAAAATATTTACTCCTTATAATAAATTAATTATATCATTTTCTTAAAAATACTTTATTTATTTAAGTAAATGTATATATATAATATTAATGGAATTTTTATCCCCCATCCTTTTATATAATCTTGTTTCTATCAAGATAAAGAAAAAGAACCCCCAAATATTGATAAACTCATTTCCTTTAAAATATCCATTCCAATTACAAAATCAATACATTGATCTTTTAAATGATTATTTACAGAAAATAATCATTTAACTGGTGTATATTGAATTGGTGGAAGATTTTTATTTGTGTCATTAACATTGGCTATTTTAATACTTGAAGGGATAATAAAATTAAGTAAGTAGTTTTTTGCTATAAAAATACCATTTGGTGTTTGGAATTTTGTTTCAGAGAATGTTTGATTATACTCAATATTTTCATTATCAATTATATGTTTAGCAATAAACGATTTATTACAACCTGTATCTATTAATGCAATATATGGTTTTTGACTCACAGCTTTACTAATTTCTGATTGTGATAAAAGTAATATGTCTTGTTTATCTGGTTTTATAATAAAAAGTAAAATTTTCATTTGTAATTTTTCATCAATTTTACTAATTATTAAGCCCATAATTACCAAACTCCATTATCTAAAATATTAAAAAGTGGTTCCAAATCACTAATTCTTTGTATTATGTAATCATCATCCTTATTCTTAGAAAAATAATCTATTGCTTCACTCATTGTCTCAATTACACAAATAACATTACAATCCTTAACAACTATATATTGGTGTAGTTTATAATCTTTTAATAATTTTTTTTGATTTTCTTGAATTCATTCTTTATTTGTCATAATCGCCCATCTTTTTTATATATTTATTATACCAAAAATAAGCAAATGTACTTATTTGAATAATATAAATTATTCATTTTATTTTATAGAGTAACTACATTTTGATAAAAATATCCTCTTATTATTGTAAAAATAACTATGTAATTAAATTTTGCGGTTAATTTTTTCAATATTGGTATATTTACTATCTAATAACTCTCACACTTTAAAGTTTTTTTCAAACTCAATTATAAACATTTTTGTTTGTCTATTTACACTAGATATACTCAGTTATATATTAAAATGCATAGAAGCTAATTTAAATATTAATTACTAAAATTATTTACTCTTGAATGAATAATAATTGTCTTTAACTTAATGGTTAAAAAATCTAGATTTTTAAAAAATCATTATTAAATTTGTACATTTTAACACAATAAAAGATAATTTGGTCCTCTAAAATGAATTAATAAATACTATATAAATTCAGCAATTGATATTTCATACTTAGCCGATAAAAAATTTTTAGGCAAATCAATATTATATTTTAAAAATTTAGTAATATTTATAGGTTCTTGAATATTATATATCAAATAATTGTAAGAATCATTGCTATATCTTTCTGATAAATAGTATGAAAATTCTGGGTCTATATTTTTGATTTTCTCAGCAAGTTGTTTAATATTTAAACCATCGTTTGATAATTCTAGCGGTACAATATACTTAATTGTTTTTTCTTTTATTTGAATATCAGATATTGTTATTGTTTTTTTCTGATTTGAGTAAGATTTTACCTCAATCATTTGGCCATTATATATTATATCTGCCGTCGATGTTTCGAATAATTTTTTGCCTCCAATTTTGTGTATAAATAATGCTTCAGCAAAATCTCCAAGAAATTTTTTATATTCCTTTTTAGACCAGGAAAAATTATGATTCATAAATATTAGCGCTTCTCAAATTGAGCTTTGCATATTTATCATATGATTGTATAATATTTTTATAATTTCCTCTTCTCCTTTTACAATCATTCCACGTCTAGGTTTATCTGATAAATTAGTTTCAAACTTTATGAATGACAATTTGTTAAACTTAGAAGAGATATACGTGTTTTCCTCTTCTTCAAAAATTATTAACTTATTTTCATTTGTTTGTGGGTCAACGATATGGCAAAAATAGCAAAAGGGAACTTCTTCATTCACATCTAATTCTTTTATATATAGTAATTGTTCAAATTCATCCATATTGTTATTTTATCTTAATATACTCATAATTGCAAGCATTAAATTTATTAAGATAATTCCTTTCATATATATCATATTTTTTTGTTCATAAAATTAAATCTTTAATCTCATTATAGGCATTAATTACGTTGTCATTGACAAATATCATCATATGTTCTAACATTTTATTTCTATAACCAAATCATCTTGCCCTTTGGATTAAAGTTCCAGCACTTATTTTTTTTCCCATATTTACCATAACTTCTACTAATAGGTTTTTAAATGTTATTCCCCTACTAAGATTTTTTCCACCAATTAATATTTCAAAATTTTTATTTGATAATTCTTCGTCAGAATCACTATTTAATGTTTTAATTATATCAAAATTTAAATTACAAATAAAATTTGAAATTTTATCAATATCTTTGTGAAATCTGGGGTAATATTCTAATATTAATTTTGGCAGATTTTTTGTTTTTTTGAAATCATCTAGAGTTTTTCTAATGTATTTCTTTATAAGTCAATGGTCCTCTTTTTCGAGTTCTATATTAAGGAGAAATTGAGAATCTTTTAGACCTAGGGAAGCTGTTATGCAAATTCAATATAAAAAGGCTCGAAATACAATTTTTTCTCAATTGGGATCATTCATAACATAAAAGTTTTTATTATCAAATTTATTTATTCCACAATAATTATTAGGACTTTTTAGGACTTTATAATAATCATAATCATCAAATTTATAAATATTGTAAAATGGAGAAGCGGTAATGCTTATTTTTTTAAGATTATTTGTCTCAATAGATTTATATATTTTTATAATATCATTAGATATTGTATAATCATCTGCCTCATCATCTACTATAAGTATTTTTGTTGAAGGAGGCAGTGCGTTTATAATATCTACAATAGAGATTGACCTAACTTTTTGTTTAATTGACGATATAATAACCTTTTTTTTCCTTTGAAGATCTAAAATTAGATTATCACAATTTAAATTTGAATTAATATAGGTTGCAATATCATTACTAATTTTTTTAAATGTGTCTGTAAACCTATCTTGATTTTGAAATAAGATATCATTTGTTGACCCAGTCAGATAAAAAACAATATCTAATTTATCATTTTCAAATAAATGATTTATAACATAGATAAGGTTTAATGTTTTGCCAGACTGCACATCACCATAAATTAAAAAATTTTTATACTTATCATAGTTATTTATAATATGAACTCAATTAGCATTAAACAATGATAAGCTTTCATTCATCTCTTTTTCATCTTTTAGACCAAGAGTTTCCTTCAAGATATTATTAAAACGTTCACTAGAATCTATAGGTTCTTCTTTTTCTTGTTTTCCATATACCTTAATCTTTATTATTTTCATTTTCAAATAATTCTCCTACTTTATTTGCCCCACTAAAGGGATCGGTTTCTGGATTTTCAATTCATTCTATATATTGAATTGCAACTAATAATGTAATAGGAATTAATGCTTCTATATATCATTCTTTACTATTATTTATTTTTTTAAAAAAGGGATGTGATGTATAAACTGTTATATCAATTATTTTCTCACTCTTTCTCCTTTCGGTATTAAAAATATCAAAAGGCACTAATGAATTGTCATCTTTTATATAAATATCTCATCCACCATATTTTGAATATTTTATATTTACTCTCTTATTTTCATTATCAATTCCTAAAATTTTAATATCATCGTCTGGAAATTTTTGCTTAAATACAATCATAAGGTCATCACGGTCTTTATCTTTTATTTCTGGTGTTTTTGTTTTTATAAAATCGCGAGTTTTCATAATAAAAGTATTAAAAGCAATTCACACAGAATATATCTCCTTATCCAAGTCCGCTTTAACATTATCAGACATTGTAAATGTTGATTTATCTGTTTTTGTAAGTAACCCTATTTGGGCAAGATTGCACTCTCCTGCAAACCTATTTTCAGTTGAACCTGTCTCCATTTCTGAATTTTTTCACCCCATATATGGTTTTGTTTCTAAATCTTTATAACCACAATGATTAATCGCCCTTTTACCCTCAAACAATCTTATCCCTCTATATTGAGCATCTTTTTGGGGTAACATTCAAAAATTAAAATCAAGAGGCTTACCATCAATATTTACAGATATACCAAAATCAAAAACTATTTGATTTTCATCAAAAGATTTCTTCAACAAATCTTTTATTTTATCAAAAACTATCCTTGATGTTGAAGAATTTATTTTATCTCCCTCTTTCAAAATTCTTTTTTTAAAATTTTCATTAGCTTCATTTACAAAATTATCATAATTTTGCCTATTTAATTCTGACTTACTAAATATACCTACAACGTGCTGTTTAGGTTCGATTGGAACCTCAAATTTTCTATAAATTTCACTTTCATTATGCAAATATCTAAAATTAATCTCAATGTTTTCTTCTATAAGATATTTTATATAGCGAAAACTTAGTGTATCAATTATTTGTTTAATAGTTTGTTGAGATAATATTTTATCATTATGAATTTTTTCAATAAGAATTGTTGTTCCTCTTTTAGATGAACCACTATGATTTGGATAAATTGTAATTGGATTTTCCAAAGTCTCTTGTTCTGATGATTTAATTTTGACAATAAGCGGTTCATCTGTTCCATTATAAGTAGAAACTGTAAGATCTAAACCAAAAAAGAAAGCACATTGCTTTAGACCTCTTCCATGAACATTCATTAAAGATTTTTTTAGAGATATATTTTTGTTATTTACCCTATTTAGTTTAATTGCTTCTATAAGTTCAGATTCATTCATACCAAAGGCGTTATCGGTTACTTTTATAGATGCGTTAGAAACTACTTTATAATCATGGATTGTTTCTATATCGCCATTAAAATCAATTTCGATATCAATTTTAAGCTTTTCAGGTCACTCGTCTCCATAATGATTTTCGAATGAGGAAATTGAATTGTCAATTAATTCTGCTAACATTAAAAAATGTTTTGTATTTACATTTCTTAATGAAGTGTAATCCTTATATGTTCTTGGGTCATAATGTATGTTAAATTCATCATTTTTATTCATTTATTATATCAACCTCTATTTGTCTTTCTTTTAATATCGCTTTTGTTATATCAAATATATCTTCGTAATTAAAATTCTCACTTCTGCCCTTATTTTCTTTGATTTTCTCAGATTTTTGTATTAGAATACAATCTATGCCCAATTCATTTGATATTATAGCAGAAACACCAGAACCAGCATAGGGATCAAGAACTACCTTATGTTCTAGAATTGGTAACTCAAATAAGAATTTAATTAATTTATTACTTTTACGATAAGCAAAAAGAGAATCTGTTTCAGTTTTAGTTGAATTTTCACCTACAAATCTTTTATCTAATAAGTCAATGCTTGAAATTGGTTGACTTCTATCTTCATATACTATTTTATAATTAGATTTACATTCACTATCAATTTTACAATTTGTATAAGTTTTTTTATAAACTCGGTTATTTTTAAATACAATAAAGTCATTTTCTATGGCAAAATTGATTTTATTTGCTGACCATAGCCAACATCAATCTTTTAAAAAATGTCTTTCTTTTCTATCTCTTCAACTCTGAATATCCCCAGATGGATAATATGTAACTCCTTTATAATCAATTCCAAAGTCACTTGATGCACTATACAAAAAATCCTTGTAATCAAGCCTGCGCAAATGATAAAAGCCTCTCTTTTCGAAATGCTCATCTTTTAATTTATATACCGACTTATCAATTGCCTTTTTTTGAAAGGCAATATTCCCAGTAACATATACTAAAACAAAATCATTAATTTTTGATATTCTGTTTGTAGTTTTCGCAGTTGAACATGTCCTTCTTGGCATAACAGCAACACAACTATTTATTCCAAAAACATTATCCATAACAACCTTTGCATTTCCCAGTTCCTCAATACCTATAGATACATAAATAACAGATTTATATTGAATAATTTTTTTTATTTCAATTACCCTCTTTTCAAAACCTTCTTTTCATTCGTTAGGATTGTTAAAAACATCGTGATATATTAATTTTGAGTTTTTGGTATTATATGGAGGGTCAAGATACACTATATTTGGTTTCTCTTTAATTGTGGGGATAATATCTAGATTATCACCTTTGTAAAGCCTAATCACAATCATAACCTTTTTCTAATACAACTTTTTTATTAATAAATATTATATTAGAATCTTTCTTAACTGTAAAAAATCTTTGCTTTTCATCATTATTTAAATTTGAATATTGGTGAAAAATTTTTAAAATAGTAGACATTAGGTCATCAACAACAACATCTATTTTTAATTTTCTTTTAAAAATAACTGCAAGTCTTTCAGATAATGTTTCAATTTCTGTGCCATCTTCTCAGTATTTAAATATAAACCTTATTAATTCATCGTTATCATCTATTATTGTTTGCTTATTATATTTTTCTTTTTGAGACAACAAAAATTCGTTAATATAAATCGGACTATATCCCAATTCCTTAGCAACTTTATTTGCATCTTTATATTTATCTATTAAATTATTAATTAACATATACAATTTTCCCTTAAAATCTCCATCATTATAAATATCATTAACTATATTACATATTCTCTTAAAGTTGAGCTTGTGATTATCTGCAATAGATATAAGATATAATATTTCATTTTTTTGTTGATTAAAGGATTCTTTATTAAAACATGTAAGGTAAAATCTAATTTTTAATAACATTATTAGTTCATCATTTAAAAGGTTATCTCAATCTTTGTAATTCAATACTCAATTGCCTATTTCCTTTATATTTATCTTAACAAAAAATTTAATATAGTACAAATATTCCAAATCTTCGCTAATATTTCATCTGGATAATACTCACTTTTTTGTAGATTCAAGACCATTTAAATAAATATGCATATCTACCGATTTTTTAGTTGCTTTGCAATTTAAAAAATAATTGTTATTAGCCAATTTTTTTATATTTTCAATTTTATATCTAGGCAAATAATTTTGTGCATCTATATCCATTATATATATTATAATCTATTTTTTAAGATGGTATTAAAAAATGCACACAATAAATAACATAGAAATAAAATTATTAAATAGTAAATATTGGTCTATTTCAAAAATAATAACTCTAGTTTTAGTAAATTATGTATCTTTATTACTTATATTATAGAAACATAAGAAAGCTAGGTGTAATTTGGTACACTTAGCTTTCTTTTTGCTGTAAAATGTTAATAATATATTTAATTAAATAATTTGTAATTTAAGAAAATTTTCTATATATTATGATAATTAGTAATAATAAGTAAGACTGTTCACATTTAAGTACTGCTTTTTTTATTAACCATATTATTAGAACCAATCATTTTGTACAAATTATAAAATTTTTGTGCCATAATTAATAATACTTGCGTTGTTAGCATTTGGTCTTCCGCATGCATAAATAAAACCTTAAAATCATGTTTAACTCCTTGTGCTTCTTGAACTATAATATCCATATGGGCTTTTTCTGCAATTATCATATATTTGTCAGCTTCTGCTAACAACTTATCTGCTTCCTCAAATTTATTTTCTTCCATACAAGAAATAGCCATTATAGAGTTTGACTTTGCAGCGCCAGCATTACTGATAATTGTCATACTAATTTCATCTCATAATATTTTTTCCATTATAATATTGGTCCCTTTCTAGATTTGTCATATTCATCTAGTCATTTTTTATTTGGTTCAATAATAGTTAATTTTTTTAAATCATTACTTGGCTTGGCAATATATATTTTAACATCATTTTGATAATTGCCAACAACAAATGAAAACTCACAATTTGTTCCAACTCCTCAGTTTCCATTTTTATCAATTGCCACAATTGAAATTGAACCACAAGAACCTAATTTTGTTTTTAACTTATTTGTAAATTTGCAAACAATATCTTGAACTAATTCTTTAATATTTTTTCCATCTTTAATTTGCCTTACAACTTCAAATGACAAACATCCCTTAAATATATCCTCCCCTAATCCAGTAGCTGTCGCTCCTCCAATTTCAGTTTCACAATAAAATCCACTTCCAACAATTGGAGAATCACCAATTCTACCTTTCTTTTTCATAAATAATCCACTTGTTGAAGTTGCACTAAATATATTTCCTTTTATATCAAGAGATACCATTCCAACAGTATCGTGCCCATCATATGGGGATAGATGTGGGTTATCACTTAACATTTTTTTTCTTTTATTGTAATGAGATATCGCTCTATCACTTAACATATTTTTAATTAAAAAGCCATTATTTTTTGCATACTCTTTGCCACCATCACCAACTAAAAAAGAATTATATTTTTCTTTACTTAAAGATCTTGCAACCTTAATTGGGTTTGAAATGTCACTAACCCCAGCAAGTGCACCAACTTGTAATGTTTGACCATTCATAAAACCAGCGTCCAATTCAACCTCACAGTTTTCATTAGGTAATCCACCAAAGCCAACTGACTTAAAGTATTGATTGTCTTCAATCATAGATATTGCTCTAACTATAGCCTCACCATTTTTATCTTCAGATTTTAAAAGATTAATGTTTTCTTTAATTGCCTCATATGCCATTCTTCATGTTCCTATAAATGCATATTTCATATTACTTAGTCACCTTAATATTTTCTATAATGTTTCCATTATCGACAATATTATATTCTTCGATCTTATTAGTATTGCAAATTTTTTCGACAATATTTGTCATACTATCTTTTGACATTGCTGTTGCTACTGTTTTTCCATTAATTCTTATTTTATATCCCCCGTATTCAACAACATCTACTTGTAACTTGATATTATTTAATTTACTTGATTTGTAGTTTACACTTTGTAATTTTTCTAAACTTTTTTGTTCTTGTTTTGTTAATTTGATTAAATGTAATTTTTCTTTTCTTATTTCTGGGTCTAATTTTTTAAATTCTTCTTTTTGTTTTTTAATTTCTAATGTTTTTATTTTTTTTAATCTTTTTCTTTCAACAACCATTTCTTTATACTCAAGAACATCATTTTTAACATGTGCAAGAGCAGAATCTCTTGTCATTCCTTTATCCATATAAGTTTTTACATTTAAGTTAAAGTGATATTTATTTGCAATTAGTACAAATGGAATATATCAAACAAATGCAATGACTAAGCAAAATCATGAAAGAACAAATGCTTTTCAATCTAATCCAGAAGATAATAATGCTCCAACCCCTGGAGGAAGTGTTCAAGGGACAAGTATATATGATTTGTGAACCATACCAAATGGACCAACGAACAATCAAGCAACAAAGGTTGTAATTGGCATAGCAAACATAGCAGCGATTCCATAGATTGGATGCAACATTACAGGGATTCCAAATGTTACAGGTTCATTAATTGAGAAAATACCAGGAACAGCTGCAATTTTTGCAACTTCTTTATGTTCTTTAACCTTACCATATATAGAAATTGCCAAAAGCAAGGCACCAGTGTGTCCTCAACCAGTTGTTTGTGCATAGCTTTCTAAAAATTGAATATTAACAACATCTAACATCCCTTTTGCATTTGAAATATTGTAACCAAATTTGCTAACAGCATCTGCATTTTGAACAAACATTTGCATTAGAAATGGATAAAATGCACCATTAACAACAGATGAACCATTTAGACCAAAGAATCAAAAGAAACCAATTAGAAATTGGTATAAGACACCAAACCCCAATCCGACATTATTACCAGAGATTAAAACACTAAAAGGAGCAGAAACTAGTTTATAGAATAGCCCAACAAATCCATATTCTCCACCTAATAATACTGGTTTATTATTATTGTCATTTATATTTCAATTTGTATAATTTCCGATGGCTCAACATCCAGTATTAAAACTTGAAACAATTATAAATACAATAGCAACTGGAAATAAAAGTGAAAATCCTGTCGCAACCATTGGTGGAACTTGCTTTGGCATTTTAATTAATAATCGATTATTAGTTGCAAATACTTTATAAAGTTCTACAACAAGAAATGTTTGAATAATTGCAGCTAACATCCCTTTAGAATCATAAAAATAATTAAATTTTGAACTATCAGATTTGAATGTTGCAGCAGTTATCATAAATAATACTAAATTGAAAACTCCGACAAACATTGGATTTTTAAGATTTATTTTTTCAGCATAAATATATGCCAACATTAGAGCGATCATTAATGAAAATGTTCCTAATGTGAAATTAAAAATTGTACTAAATATTTTTTCTCCAACCTTGTTTGCTGTACTTCATCCACCAGTTACAACTCATGTTCCACTAGAGTCATCTACCTTACCAGTGGCTTTTGCTAAAAGTCCTAGTAGAGAAGTTTCCAAGGTATCTCCAGCGCCAAATAATATAATTCCCAATAAAAAAGAAATAGAACCACCAATGATAATTGGTGTTAAAATTCCAAACGCATCTCTAATTGCGGTTAGATGTCTTTGACTTGCAAATTTTGTCATCGCTGGCATCATTTTATTATTAATTCAGTCTTTTGCTGTAAGTTTTGTTTTTTTCTTACTTTCCTTTTTTATCATAATATCCCCCTTCTTTGCCATTATTTAAAAAATTAATAATTCCTTTAACCATTGACCCTGTTGCTCGGTTATCAGATACACCAGTTCCTCCAATGTCTAAGTGAATAAATTTTGTTTCATTTGTAATAAATTCTTGTAAAAAGGCAGCCGCTTGTGAAGAACCACCATATTTTTTTATTGGGGCATTGGTAATGTCTCCCAACTCTGATGATAATATTGATCTTGTATTTTGTCAATGAATTGGCAATTCTCACACTTCATCACCAACTTTATTGCTATGTATCATAAAATTTTTAGCAAATTTTCTATCATTTGAGAACAAACCAGCCATGTACTTTCCAAGGGTAATAGTTATTGAACCAGTTAATGTAGCTAATGTGATTAATGTTTGAATATTATATTTTGATTGAATATAACTCATTGTATCTGCTAAAATTAATCTTCCTTCTGCATCTGGATTGTCAATCTGAACTGTTTTTCCCGAATATGATTTAATAACTTGTGATGGTAAAATTGAGTTAGCTGTTATAGTGTTTTCACATAATGGAACAGCTACAACTATATTTAAGATTGAGTTATTTTTAACTAAATAATCAAAAATAGCAATTGCACTAGCACCACCACATTTATCAAGTCTCATTGTTCTAATCGAATCACTATTCTTGAGTGCATATCCACCTGCATCAAAAGTTACACCCTTACCAATAAGAGCGATAGTTTCATTTGAATTTGGATTATTAGTAAATGATAATTCTAATAAATATGGTTTATTTATAGATCCTTGTCCAACTGAAGATAATAAATTAAGATTCATTTTTTTTAAGTTAATCTCATCAATAATATTTACCTTAACTTTTTTATCTACAATAAAATGGTTCTTGACAAGTTTACAAATACTTTCAGGGGTACCATCGTCAAGAGAATCTAGATCTGCAATATATTTTGCTCAATAGACACTATTTAATAATGAAATTTGCCTATTTTTATCTTCATTAATTTCACCCAGAAAATATATAACTATATCTTGTTTATTATTGTTGCCTTTCTTACTATATTTTTTTGCATAATTTGCAAATAATATTTCTAATAATACTTGAAATAAAAATTTATCCTTATAATCAATTAAATCTATACATACATTTCCCATTGATGGCAATTTTATTTTTGTTAGTCGCTCTATTAATTGACTAACATTATATTTATAATCTAAATTTATATTTATAATAATTTGATTTTTATTAACTGTTAAATATGTATCGTCACTTGTTAATACTTTAATCTTTATTATATACATCTCACTTAAAATTGAATTAATTTTTTGAAATTTTAGCACCTCTTACCAACCCCTTATATATATGTAGTGTTATTTGTTTTGATCTTTTATCAAATTCTTTATTAAAATTAATAAGACCAATTGTTTCTCTAAATCCTTTTAGGTTTTTTTCAAACATTATTACCTCACTAAATTCTATTTGTGTTTTTTTAGGTTTTAAATATTGAAGATAGTATGTTGTTTTATATACTTTATTTTCTATTCGTGTTGTTAATTGATAAATATTTGGAGGGTTGAAAGATGTAAGTTCATATTTCTTTCCGTCTTTACTTTTAAATATATCACCAACTCGATATTTATCTAATTTATGATAGTTTACTCCATTTAAAGTTTGAAATGAAATTTTTATTATTTGATTAAAACATTCCTCAATTGAAAATGGAAGTTTAAACTTTACAGATTTACTAAGGTTACTATTTTTTGTAATATCTTTTTTAAAAAAAGGGTCCTTATGATTTTTTATTTTTTGCAATTAAAGTTTATCTTTCAATTTCATAATTACACTTTTACCATCCATCATACCATAGTCTTTCATATCGATCACCTCGACTGGTGTATTATTTGATGATTGTAAAAAACGATTTAGTTCATATCTTACCTGAGGACCAAGCAATATATAATCAACATCATTGACTTTTGATATTGCTGTAGAAACAGGCTCAGCCCATATTTCTAATTCTAAATTAATTTCCTTAGCAGCGACCTTCATTGATTCAACCATCATCGATGTTGACAATCCAGCTCCACACGCTAATAAAATTTTTTTCATAATTTATTTCCTTTCTTATTTTTATAGTATAATTTTTATATTAAGGAGTAAATAATATGACAAGTATATTAATAATTATTATATCAATCTTATTAATTGTTCCACTTGCAATATGAAGTTGGATTAAAATGATTAGAAAAACAAGAGGCTACCAAATATGGTTTAAAAAAGTATTAATATTTTCTTTTGCAATTTGTTACTGCTTGGCCTTAGTCTTTTTAATTATCATTGTCATAATTTTAATGCGATAATATATCTATTACACACACTAATATTATAGTGCAAAAATAAAAATAATCTACATTGCTGTAGATTATTTTTTTTCATTTTTTTGAAAAATAATATAGTTAGAAAAAACTAAATTATAAAGATTAAAAAGTGCCCCTCCTCTAATTGAATATAAATTTCAAAACTCACTCTCAATGTCTAAAAGATTAATTGTTAATGTTGGAGTGTAATTATATTTTTGTGGTTTTGATGAAATATGAACCCATTTAGCATTATGTAATAATGCATTCTTACCCAAGTCAATAACCTCTTTGTTTTCATTTGATAAACTAATTGTAATTATTAATTTATTTTTTTTACTTGCATTAGTAATTCCTTGTAAAAGATGTAGATCTTGTTCAACAATACAATTTTTACCAGACGATATTAACTTATTTTTAAAATCAATTGATTGATTATAGTTTATATTCATGCCACAAATTATAATTTGTTCACTCTTTAAAATCATTTTTGCAAATTTTGAAATAACATCTGATTTTGCTAAATTTTTCAAAATCTGATTTTGCTTATCAACAATATCAAAATACTTATCAACAAAAGAATCCATATTCATAAAACTTTCTTCATTAA
Organism: Spiroplasma endosymbiont of Aspidapion aeneum; assembly: GCF_964031045.1. Taxonomy (NCBI): domain Bacteria; kingdom Bacillati; phylum Mycoplasmatota; class Mollicutes; order Entomoplasmatales; family Spiroplasmataceae; genus Spiroplasma; species Spiroplasma endosymbiont of Aspidapion aeneum. Next base: position 692,469 of record NZ_OZ034994.1, read on the forward strand.
ATATAAGTTCATAATCATTTAAAACAAAGTTGTCATTGATCATCATTATTTCTTTTCTAAAGTTTATAAACCCTTCAAAACCAAATTCTTTACAAAATCTAGTAATTGTTGCTGGTGATTGATTTGTTGAATGTGATGCTTTTTTTATTGAAATATCACTAATATTATTTCAATTTGCTAAAAAGTATTCAGCTATTAAGCGATTATTTTCATTCATAGCAATCTTTTTTTTGTTTATTTCTTTATATAAATTACTTAAACTCATAAAATAATTCCTTTCTTTAATTATATTGATTTTTTCAAAAAAAAGAAAGAAATTAGATATTTGGGCTATTTTTGTTTAAAAGTCTTTTTTAATTGTTAGAAATAAATATCTAATTAAATAAATTGTAAAAGGAATAATTTTTTAATATACTTTTTCAAGTATAAAAAATGTTTTTTTATAAATTTAATGTCATTTCTTCTTGGAAATGGCATTTTATTTTGGAAAGGTAAATATCTGCTGGGGTATGCCCATTGCTTTTGATAATTATTCTTTCATAATATTCCCATTGCTTTTAACAGTTATTTTTTCATAATTATAATATATATATTCCCACAAACATCTGAAAATGTTTTTTGATATAAAACATATTTATACTCAGTTTTTAATTGAGAAAAAAATGTTTCTGCTACAGCATTGTCAATAGAATTACATAGTCTTGATAATGATATAAATAAGTTTTCTTTTTTAGAAAATTTTCTAATTCAAATTGAAGTATATTGATAACAATTATCACTATGAATTATTTTTATTTTCCTTTTATCGTGATATGTTGAGCTGCTTTTCATGTATCCATATAATGTTTGCTATCGTTTCTTTCAGATACTTTGTATCCAACAACAAATCCAGTTTTTAAATCCTTTAAAATACTCAAGTATGCAAATTTATTACTATATTTTATATAGGTAACATCAGTTGCTCACAATTAATTTTTTTGGTAAAGATCTCATTAGCTATTAACAATATTAGTATAACCACTATTACGTTTTTTAATCTCATTTTGTTTTTTAAATCTTTTTTGACCCTTATCTTTGATTTTAAGACTAGAATTCTCATATATCTCGCTATTTTAGACCAACTAATTTGCATTGTTCTATTTAAAATGAATTTTATTTGTGGAGAACCATACAAACCATTGTGATAATTAAAAATAATATGTATTTTTTTAGCCGAACTTAAATCAAAATCTATTTAATACTTTTTTAATATCTCAAGCTCCAACTTTTTCTTTTAAGTTGTTTATTTAATCTAACAATTTAAATGTCTTTTGTTTCCTTTAATAGTTATTAACTTTATGCCCATATTTTTAAATTTACTAATATTATTTTCTAATGCTTTTTCTCCATAAATTTCATAATCCAAGCACCATCTCCTCACAGTGTGATATGAGACATTATTTTTCTCAGCTAAAACTCTAAATATTAAACCCCAATCAAAATGTTACTTAACAATTATTAAATTTTGTTCGTTTTTTAGAATATTTTTATATTTTTTTAATATCTTTGATAATTCCGTCAACTTCTATTTGAAGTAACTCACAAAATTTATTTTTTATAGATTCATTAATATCTTTTTTTTCGGTGTTAATAACATATTCTACATTAATTGATTCATCAGTTATATCATCTTTAACAGATTCTATAAAATTCAATAATCTTGAAAAAAAATCTTCAAAGTTTTTTTCAGAAGGATCTAATAATTTAAGATTAAATAACTTATCTCCTAAATTAATATCGATATATTCATCGTTTTCACTTAAACTTACTTTAATCCTTTTGTTTGATTGTTTCATATAAATCACCTCTTTCATGAAATGCATCTTTTCCACCCTCAAGAATTTCAACTGCTATTTCCTTTCATTTATACTTTGTTTGTGTTCCATCATTTTTTTGAAAATATTCTAAAAAGGGACTTCCTATATATGTTTCATTTTCAGAAGATTCTTCGCCTAATTCTCTATATATAACTGAATATGGTCATGTTCTAACTGCGATATTTGCATTATGTGTTGTTAAAACTATTACCTTATTATTTTTTGCAAGTGAATTAATTCTTGTAACAATTTCATCATTTGTAAAATAATTATCTAGTGATTTATCAGGTTCATCAAGGAAATAAAATTCTCGTTCTGTATCTAAATAGTTTGTCAACGTCAGCAATACTTCCTCACCAGTTGATGGATTATGGTCTTTTCCATTTTGATCAATAATTTTAGATCGCTTTCATATTAAATTATCAAATCTTAATTGATCTATTTTACTATCTTGCATTAATTTTTTAAGTTCCCTCATTTTTAAATAAAAGAGTTTATCTTTTCAATTATCAGCAATTTCACCAAGAAATTTAAGTGCTGTTTTTGAAAATTTTTCAGCTTTTATTTGTCATTTAGCCTCATCTGGGTTTGGGTTAATACAAAATTCATTGAATATTGATAATTGCAAATTAGGTCTTATAGAACCTATTTTAATTACGTTGGACTTAATTTTATTCAAACCTATTAATTTTAAAATTTTTTCAGAGTTACTTTTTAAAAATAAATAATTATGACATAGATCTAAACTATCTGGCATAGTGGGGTTCGATGTATTATCCTCAATTATTTTTTTTATACTTGATGAAATGGATTTTATAAAACGTGGACCCCTATATTCTTTACAAAGATTTTTTAGTTCATTTATTAATTTTTTTATTATTCTAAATATGTAGGATTTTGTAGTTAAAAAATCAGGAAATTCTTTATCTTTTTCATAGTCTTCAATAATTTTAAGCGATTTTTTCAAAGCTTCTATTTTGGTTAAATATCGGTCAAGTTCTGCATTATATTCTATAGGGGGTGTAGTTTCAATTTTATTTATAGTAAATATTTGTCATTTATGATATTTATCACTTTTTTTGTGTTCTTTGTAGTAATTTATTATTTTCTTGTAATTATTAAAAATATTAACAGTTTGTGGGATATCCTCTCCTTCAATCAATTTATTAATATCATCAAAATAATGAGTAATATCTTCTTCTATTTTTAATTTATTATTTAGTGAATCTATCATTTTTATATAATTAGATTTTGAGTCTTCTCATAATTTAATTATCTCACCATTATCCTTAATAATCTTATCTTTAATGGCTTTTAATAATTCAGTTTTCCCACTTCCTCTTGGACCAATGATAACATTAACATCCTTATAAATTGGAATCATATAGTTGTTTGCCCACCCATATGGTTTTATATCAAAATCACCATAATGTTTTTCTCTAATATATTTAGTCATAAATGTAGGGTCTTTTTTAAAAAAATGAATTAAATTTTCAAATGTATCAATCCTATTACGAATATCTGGTAATTTTGCATAATTTGGTTTATTTGTATCAAGGTCGTCGGAACCATTAATAGCAGGAACTCCTTGAATTGCTAAAATTTGAGTAGATGTAAGATTACTTGTTTCATAAAAATTAATAGATTTATGATCACTTAGTAATTCATATTCATGTTCTGCTAAATCAAATTTTCCTTTTTGTTTATTAGGCATGAGGCATATTTTGACAAAATCTTTAAACTTTTTCTTAAAATCAGTAATTTTTAATCTATATTCTTCAGGAACAACATTATTTATTAGTGATGATAATAAAATGTTTCATTCCTCTTTTTTTTCATTACTAACAATAACATTTAAATTATGTATTTTATCCTTCTCATCAAGAATGTCTAATTCAACACCAGGTAATAATAAAATATTTTTTTCTTTTAATTTTTTCTCTAAAAAATTAAATTGATTTAGATCAAAATAATTATGATTTGTTATTGCCAATATCATAACATTTGCCTCTTCTAGATCTGATACAAATTTTTCAACCTCTTTAGGATTAGAAATATCTAAATTTCTTGTATCTTTTTCACCTTGCTTAATTTTTAATGTATGCTTATGTAAATTTATTTTCATTTAAACTCCCTTAATTATTCAAAATTATATTATAATTTCTACTAAAAAAATAATATAATTTTTTACTTATTTCAAATACACTTCTTTCTACTGATAGCACAATTATTTTCTTTTTTATTAATTAAATATCTTTTATTATACTTTTTAAATTCATATTCCACCGCTTCTCCTACTAAAACACTTTTTTTCTTGATTGTGCCATTTTATCGGTGATTGATATTTCTTTTTCTTTGGTATTTTTATATAAGTTAATATGTCTTAATTACTCATTCTTTTTATTCTTATAATAATTATCTATTCAATTGTTTTCTTCTCTAATTTTTTTATTTCTTCTTTGTCTTTTAGTTATTAATTATTGTTTAAATTTATTTAAAATTTGTGAATATACTATTTTGCTTCTTCTTTTGATATTCTTACTCAGTAAATCATATTAAAATTGTTTTTTTAATTAGATTTCATATATAAATATTTTCTATCAATTATCAGTATAATTTATACTCATCTTTTTTTGGCAACTATTAATAAAGTCCTCTTTTATACAAATTGCCATTATAAAATCAAATCTATTGTCTAAAAATTTCTCTATAGTATTTTTAAATGTTATAATTATTTTTGGTTTGCTTCATATCTTTTTCTAACAATTTTTTTACTCTATTTAAATACTCAATACTTATTAATCAATAAAACTATGTATTTTCTTAAAATAATTCTTTTGCTTAACAAGTTCCAAATATAAAATTGGAATAAGATTTTTAAAAATCAGTCAGGATTAATCATAATAAATATATAATCAATCGCATGTTTTCTTTTTAGGCAATCTTAACCTAATATTATTAAATCATAAATATTATAAAAATGCAATAAAAAAAATAACTAAAATATTCATTTTTTTAAAATAATGGTTATTAAATTTAAAAAAATAATAGGCATATTATAGCATTTTAAATAAAAAACTGGGGAATCTATCCTCCAGTAAATTATGCCATTTTATTAATTATTAAAAGGCTAATATATTTTATTTAATTAAATCAAAAAAATCTGAATTTTTAAGATTAATTATTTGTTTATTTTTATTTGAAGTTATAGAGTAATTATTAATTCCCTCTATTCCTATATCACCGCTATCTTTAAAATTTTTTATAAATTTTAAAGTAACCAATGCAAGATTTGCAGCAAAATATCTCTCCAAAGCTGTGGGACTACCACCTCTTTGTATAAAACCCAATATATATGGTCTAACTAAGAGTTTAGTCTTGTTATGTATTAAATTAATAAGCTCCTCATAACTATTGTGCATTTTTTCTGTTATTGCAATGATAATACTCTTTTTACCTTTGCTAATTAACTCTAAAACTTTATATGTTATTTGTTCGAAAGAGAGTTTTTCTTCTGGCGTAGAACAAATATCTGCCTTTGCAGATATTGAGGCTATTTTTGTTAAATCACCACTTTTATCTCCCATAATTTCAATTATATAGCATCGCCCATGTGATTCAGCAGATTCTTTTAGGGCTTTAATTGAATTGGCAACAGTTTCAACAGCAGTCATAAAACCAAGACTAAAGTTTGTGTTTTCAACATTGTTGTCTATTGTTTCTGGGATTCCTATTGTTCTTATATTATAGTTTTTGATAATATTTTTTGCTAGATAACTACCATTACCACCAACTACAATTAATGTATCAATATTATTTGCTAATAAATTATTTACACAAACTTCTTGGATTTTCTTATTTTTAAATTCACAAAATCTAGAAGTTTTGATAATTGTTCCACCGTTATAATAGCTATACTCAATTTTTTGAAAATCTGTTTTGATAAATTTATTTTCATACAGTCCCTTAAAGCCTTCTTCGATTAAACAAATATCTAGATCATAATTGGGCGCATTATTAATTATCCATCTTATATAACAATTTATTCCCGGAGCATCTCCTCCAGAACATAGTAAGCCAATTTTTTTCATATTATTTTATTTTATATTTTTTGCCTTTCCATTAGAAGCTAGTAAATTAATTACTTTAATCGCATTGTTTTTTACAACATCAATCACTTCTTTATCCATTGATGTTCATGAACCTTCATAATTACTATTTTCAATGAATTGAACCATTTTTTTGTATGCACCAACTTTCAAAGCTTGACCAACATTTATTTTTGATATCCCAGCTTTGATTGCATTTTTTATTTGATCTTCTGGCGTACCACTAGTTCCGTGTAAAACTAAGATTGCTTGAGGTAGAGCCTTTGCAATTGCTTCGATTCTATCTATTTGCACCTCTATTTTACCTTTATTTTTTCCATGTTTTGTACCAACAGAAATTGCAAGAAAATCAACTCCTGTTTTATTATAAAACTCTACTGCTTCATTAACATCAGTGTAGGCTTGATTTGCTTCATATTCAACTTCATCTGTTCCGTGAACATGTCCAATTTCTCCCTCAACATTAACATTATATTTTTTAGCATAATCAACAACTTCTTTTGTAACTTTTACATTTTCTGCAAATTTCTTTAATGATGCGTCAATCATAACAGATTGAAATCCACTTCTAACAGCTCTTTTTATTGGTTCAACATTAAACCCATGATCTCAATGTAAAGCTATTGGTACTTTTGCATCCGAAATCATTCTTAAAGCCATTTGTGTTAATACATCAAAACCATGATGGTCAAACATTTTTTCAATTGTTTCAACAATTACGGGTGAATTTGTTTCTTCAGCTGCTTCAATTATTCCTTTTAATATTTCGAAATTATCAAAGTTAAATGCTGGGATTGCATATTTATTTTTTTTAGCATCTAATAGTAATTCTTTTGTACTTTTTATCATATTATTATTCTCCTATACCTTTTAATTTATTTAGGTATCTTTCTATTTTTATCATTTCTTTTTGACTATTAATGTTACCAATTAAGTTTAATCATAGATGATCATTTCATAATTGAATTATTTTTTGTAATATATCCATATGGCCATCTCCAGTTATTGAAACAAGAGTAAGAATAAATTTTATTTTTCTTGTTTTGTGATTTTTGTGGTCAATATTGACTGGATATTTTAGAATTGAAAATGCAACGCAATCTTTTATCGTTTCACTTCCTGGGGAAATGTGCGGAAAGACCATGTCATCTGTAAGGATGAAATAATAACCATAGTTATCTGTTAAACTTTTTAATTTTTCTAATCACTTGTTTGTGATATAATTATTCTTTATCAAAACACTAGATGAATCTCTTATTGCATCTCAAATATCTTTATATTTTTTATTAGAATATCTCATTAATTCTAAATTTATAATGCTGTTATTTTCCATTTTCAACTTTTTCATCTTTGACTTCTTTTTTGTCTATTTTATTTATTTGCTTGTTTTTTTCAACCTCTATTTTAGATTTTTTATTTTTTTTAAATTGGATTATTGAACCAAATGTTATCAACAAAACCCACGCAAATATGCTTGTTGCAAATATCGCTCATTTAATATCAAAACCAAGGTTTATATATTTTCAAAACCCAATAAATAACCCAATACAAAAGTCAGAATCTCCCCACGTTGCACTAATAGCTAAAATTTCTTTAGGCAATAGATTTGCCAAAATAAATAAATAAGGAATTAATGTTACTAAAAATCCATCTACAAACCCAGCAATAATAGCACCCAGTCTTCCTCCTTTTGTATCTCCAAAAACACCAGCTGTTGCTCCTGTAAAAAATATCGATATTGTCCCTGGAATTATAATTGATGTTATTGTTGTGGTTCCACTTATAAGAATTGATAAACCAAACATTAATAAACCCCCAAAAATAGAACCAAAGAATCCTATAAATACAGCATTTTGAGAATAAGGAAATACAATTGGACAATCTAACGCTGGTTTTGCTCCTGGAACCACTTTTTCACTAATTCCCTTAAAAGCTGGTATTAATTCACTTAAGATTGTTCGAACACCAAATAAAATAACCTCCATTCCGGCTGCAAATGTTAAAGATTTTATTAAAACAATTATTATCATACTATTACTATTTTCTATAATATTATTATCAACATATCATTTTTTTCCTAAGACCCCTCAACCAGTAAAGAAGACAATTGCATAAATAAGAGTCATGGTTGCTGTAATTAAAACACTTCTATTTCTTATAAAGGCAAACTTCTTAGACACTTTAATATCATCACATTTTTTTATTTTATTTTTAGAAAGTATTGATATAGCTAATCCAATGTATCCAGAAATACAATAATTAAGTCCACTTGTGTGACCCATAGCAACATCATTTGTTGAGGTAATACTTATCATAAACTTTTGGCATATTGCCGGGCTTATGACCATATACATTGATACAATCAAAGAACCAATTGTAATAATGATTCATCCATCACTATTTGGGTCAAGACCAACCATAACAGAGGTTACAACTACACAAATAGATATGTAAAATAATACGTGTCCAGATAAATAAATATATTTTAAATTAGTTAATCTTGCAATGATTATATTTCCGATCATAGACATTATCATTACAATTGAAGATAACGTACCTATAACACCTAATGAACCTTGAACTAGGCCACCTATACCATCATTATTGGGAATTACAGGGCTAACACCAAATAATTCTCGAACAGTTAAATCAAAACCAGTTAAAGAACTAACAAGTAATGATGCTCCACCAGCCAACACCAAATAACCGATCATTGTTTTTATTGTGGATATAAAGACCTCTGAGGAATGTTTTTTTTGTACAATAGAACCGATCATTCCAAAAATCCCCATTAATAGAGCTGGTGTTGCTAGAAAATTAACAAAAAAATCAATTATTTCATTTTGTTTCATTATTTAAACTAACCTCCAAATTTTTGTAGTTTTTCTTTTAATAATTTTTTATCCATTAAATTGACTAAAACAATTTTGTTTTCAAAATTTAAACTATCTGCAATATCTGCGCCACATACAACTAAATCAACGCCTATTGGATTAAATGAATCAACTGATATATGGCTTACATCTGCATTTAAATTTATACTTTTACAAACTTCTTTTATATTCATTTCAACTATAAAACTTGAACCAAGTCCGCTACCGCATACAGCAACTATCTTCATACTTTTCCTCCCCTCTAACACATCTATGTGTGTACTTTTATATTAACTTATTAATTAATGATATAAAATTTTACAAAAAAAATAGACTTTTGGTCTATTTTTTTGAGAGAAATGCTTTTTTTATCTCGTGATTTATATATATTTGGGGTATAATTGGTGAGAGCGATGTATTAATATAGTATAGAGGATTTATAAAATCTATATTTGAATAAATAAAAAAGTTTACATAATCTTTATAAATATTTGAGATGTTATCGGTTATGCAAAATACAATATTATTTTCAAGAGAACTAACATATTTTAGGAAATTTAAGATATTTATATTTTTTCCTTTCGAAGAATAAACTAAAAACAAGGAATTTGACATTTTTTCATCAAGAAACTTTCATGTCCAGTCCCTTTTGATTTCTACTAATTTACAGTCATTTTTAAAATTATTTATAAAATACAAAAATTCATAGCCAGATATTTTACTATAACCTTCACCAGTTATAAATAATTTTTTGTGCTTTAATATATCAACAAATTTTTCAATATTAACTGCGTGTTTTATTTCTGCTTTGATGGGGCTTGTTGTATCTGCAATATTAATAGAAAACAAAAACTCCTTTCATTTTTTGAATCCTAATTTATTTAGCAAATTGTAAATAAAAGCTTTTGATAGTTTATAATGGTTAATAACTTTATTTTGACTTCATAAACTATGTTCTTTAAAGTTTGCCTTGAAATTAATCAAAAAATCAATTTCTTTCTTATTTAAATTCATATTAACCTCTATATTTTATTCTATATCATTTATTATATAAAAATAAATATTTGTTGATATAATATTAATAATAATTATTATAATGTATATTAAAATTTTAAATATGACAATTTACAATAATATAAAAACAATGTAAAACAATAATATTAATTTATTATTAAATATTTAATTATATTTTGATAATAATTAAATCAAATTTTAATTTTTATATCCACAAATTGAATAGTGTGGAGTAAATAATATGATATAACTTATAATTCATATTATTAGGAAAAATAGAATAAAAATAATGTCTTATTGTAAAAATATATAATTAAAGTTTTGAAACATTATCACATAATATTATCTCACTCGACCATTTGAATTATTTTTTTCTTTTTTAATAACATTATCATCTGCTTTTTCAACATTCTTTTTTTCATCTTTTAATTTAGTGTTAAAATTATTAGGAGATTTTTTCTTATTATCAACTTTATATTCATTAAAATTATTTTTTAATATGCGTGGTTTTAACGATGAAGAATTATGATCTAACAAATCCTCTTTACTATTTTTAATTGATTTATCAATTATTTTTTTATTTTTTAAATTAATTGATTCTATAAATTTTGGAGTTTTCTTATACTCCTCAAGCCCATTTATATTTTTTATATCAATTTTAAGTGATTTATATGTTTCAATTATTTCTTCTATACTTTTTTTAAAATATTCAATGATATTTGTTAATATTTTATTTTCCTCTGGTATTTTTATCAAAAGTGCAGATGACTCTTTATTGAAAATTAATTCATCAATATCTATAATATCCTTATTAAAAAAATAATCACTATTTTTTTCAATATCTATAAAATATTTATAACATTCTTCTGATTCAATTAGTTTTGGCTTGTTAATTTCATAATTTTTATCTAGTGATAACTTATTGAGTAAGATAAATAATCCCTCATCCTTTTCTTTTATATATTGAGAATAAAATTTCTTTATTATTGTAATCTTATTATTATCAAATGCATGTTTCATAATAGATAAAATATTAAAATTACCTTGTATATGTTCATCTTCGCTAGTACACAATGATTTTAATAATGTGTATGTAATTATTTTAAAATATTTTCTGCACTCTTCTGCAGTTTCTTTTTTAATAAACATACTATCGGGAAAAATATTATCAATAACTTTTATAATTTCTTTAACTATATTATCAATTTGCTTTTTAATTAAATTTTTAAGCTCATTTAGATAATGTTTTTTAGTTTTGTATAATGTGTTTTCTTCAATATATATATTTAATTTATTACTTTCACCTTTATCGACACTATAGTATAAACAATCACAACATTTACCATTATTTTGCTTATTTAATAAATAATCAATGTTATTATTAATACAATAATTACTATCCTTATGATAATTGCCGATAAAATTAAAAATTGAATTTTCATTATTTCTAAATCAAATACCACAAAAATAATTACTATATTGTATATAAGTTTTATTTTGTAAATTAATATTTAATTTCTTATATATTGAATCATGATTATTAAATTTGCAAACTTTTATTTTAGATCTTAATGTAAACTGACTCAATAAATAATATTGTTTGTATTTTTTTCATAGTGTAAAAAATATATTTAATGTTCTATATTTTTTAGAATTAATAAAATCAATTATAAACTTATTGCAATTATAGTAATCAAAAATTGACTCTATTATAAAATAATCTTTTATTAATGAGCAATCTATAAATTTTACTTCTTTTGTTAATTCATTATTAAAAGTTTTTTTCTCAATGTTATTATAATATTTATAGTTATTATTTTTTATTTGTTTACCTTTATTTTCATCTTTTTCATAAACATTTTTGAAAACACTACCCCCATTATTATTATTGTTAAGTATCTGATCATCTTTAATATTTTCATTTCTGATATTTTTTTTATTTTTTTTAATTTTTTTAATTTTTTTAAATAAAGATGGGATAAAAAATAATATCACTGAAAATATAACAATGCCAAATAAAAATAAAATATATATATTCATAAATCTTCTTAAAATAAGTTATGTTACAAAATAGCTATTGTATTATGTGCAATATCAATTTTAATATCATAATCTTATGCTCCCCTCATACATATGATTATAATCTACTGAATTACTAATGTAAAGTATTTGTCTATATAAATTATAACTTATTTTATAATAAAAAAAATATTGTTAAAGGTAAAATAGTATTGTAAAAATTCATTCAAATTTAATTTTACTATTTTAATAATATTAACCATTCTAATAATGTTAATAAGCAAGCTAAATTTTAATTGCATATTTTAAAACACAATGAAATAATATTTTTCTCAAAGATCTACAAATCTATCATTCTTTTATTTCACTTCATAATTTTATTGTTAGTTTTATTAAGAAATTCAACGATCTTTTTGTCACCATTTATAATTACGCTTATTATAATGTCACATATAAATGCTTGTGATGCGCTAGCAGATATTTTAGGAAATCTTACCATTTCTTTTATATGTTCTGTATGTGTTAAAATAATACTTATGTTTTTTGCTAATTTTGGATCAACATTTTGAATTGGTCCTATTCAAATTATTTTTATTTTTTTATTTACCGCTTGCTTAACTGCTCACAAATTTTCTATTGTTATTCCAGATGCACAAAATACAATTAATAGTGACTCATTGTCTACCATAAATTCTAATTGGGTTATCAAACCATGAATTGAAACATTGTTTGTTGCATTGATTCCAATTTTTTGTAGTGATTGCTTTAAGTAAGTTCCAGATACATAACTCTCTTCAATTCCAAATATACTAATAATTTTGGCTTTTAAAATAAGGTTAACTGCTTCATATATTTTTTTAGAATCTAATATTCTTTTAGTTTCGATAATAGAATAAACATGAAAAGCAGAAACATTATCAATTATTGATTGAATATTTCCATCTATTTTTTTTACCTTTAATAGTTCATTAACATTAATCTTTGGACTATACTGAATTTGCATATCACGAAATGAATTATATCCTAATTTTTTAGCAAGTCTTATAATCGTTGCTTCACCACATGTAAATTCTTTTGCCAAAATTTTTAAATTATTTCTAACAAAAAATTCTATATCTTCATTGATACGATCTAAAATGAATTCTTCTGTACTTGTTAAATTATTGTTCACTGTACCCTCCTTATAAAATAATAAATTATTGACTAGTTTAATAGCCAATAATTTATCAGACCATAATTATTATTATTTTCAATTAAAAATTTTATCAACTTGAACCTTCATTTCCTTTGGACCATAGTTTACAAAGAAACCAACAACAATAACATCAGCACCTGCTTGGCAAATATCTTTATATGTTTCTTCTCTACATCCCCCATCAACCATAATTAAGAAGTCTTTATTTTTTTTACTTCTAAAATCTGAAAGATCAGAAATTTTTTTAGTTGCAGAGTCAATTATTGATTGACCATTAAATCCTGGTGTTATATTCATCAACATAACTCCGTCAAGATTGTCTATATATTCTTCAATTATAGATATTGATGTTTCTGGGTTTAAAGCAATAATTGGCTTAACGTTGTTTGTTTTAATTTTTTTAATAATCGAATTTATATTTTTACTAGTTTTATCTGTAATAGATTCATAGTGAAATATAAAATAATCAATACCAGTTTTTGCAAATGATTCTATAAACCTGTCACTATTATGACACATCATATGAGCATCAACAATAATATCTTTATATTTATTTTTTATATCAGCACAAAACTTTTGACATAATGCATAATTATTTACAAACAAACCATCCATTATATCAACGTGAATTCATTTTACTCCACAAGCAATTAGTTCTTCTAACTTCTTTCCAATTTCTAAAAAATTAAATACATATATACTAGCTGCAACTATTTTTTTATTCATGTATATTCACCTTTCCTTGTTTTTTTATAAATTCTTCAACATCCTTATAGTTTGGAATTGAAACTTGAGCTCCTTTTTTTTGAACTGTTAATGCTGAAGCTGCTGTTGCAAATAAAATAGCCTCTTTTATATTAACATCTAAAGCCAATTTTAAAACAAAACCACCAATAAAAGTATCTCCAGCTGCTGTTGCATCAACACACTTTATTTTATAAGCATCAATTATTGATATATTATTGTTTATATCAACAAAAATACTTCCTTTATCTCCTAATGTTACAATAATATTTTTTTTAGATATTAATTGTAAAGATTTAGCATAAGTTTTAATCACCTCTAAATCCTCACTATATTTTTCACCAATTAAAATAGCAAGTTCAGACTCGTTTGGAATAATAAAATCACAATATTTTAATATCTCATCTTTAATTTTAAGTGCTGGACCTGGATTTAAAATTACTATTTTTTGTGCCAATGAAGCATATTTTAATAGTTCTTCAATAAAATCTAACGATATTTCTAGTTGACTAACTACTATGTCATAATCATCAATTAATTTTTTGTATTTGTTTATGTCATTTTTTGTAAAAGCAAAGTTTGCTCCAACATTGACAATTAAAATATTATCCCCATTATCATCAACAATAATATTTGCCACTCCAGTTGGAATTTTGTGATTAATTTCAACATTACTAGTTTTAACATTATTTGCTTTTAAATTTTCAATTGCTTTTTCACCATTATCATCTGCCCCAACCATTGCCACCATCTCAACATTTCCATTTAATCTAGAAATGGCAATTGCTTGATTTGCGCCTTTTCCTCCACAAAATGTGTTAAATGATTTTGATAAAATACATTGTCCTTTATTTGGCAATTTGTCCACATAATATACATGATCCATGTTCACACTACCAAAAACTAAGATTTTTTTCATTTAGCCACCTACTCTCTATCTTTTAATTTTTCTTCTTTAACATCATCGCCAATAACGCTTTTAATTTTTTGACCAACAATTTTATTATTAATTATATCATTTTTATGTCTTTTGCTATATAAATATCCATCAATCACAAGTCCAAGGATAGCACTTAATGCAACTCCTAACAAAATTCATTCAAAGATATTTATATTTATTAATCATCCAAATATAGAAAATACAGCATAATCTGACTCTGCTCATAGTAATGTATGGGTACTTGTATCAAATTCCCATCCATATAATGATTGCATTAATAAATATATAATCGGAATTATTGTGAGCAAGATTCCATTTACAAAAGCAGCAATAATAGTTCCTAAAATACCACCTTTAATATTTGCAAATGTTCCGCTTACTCCACCTGTAAAAAAATGAGCAATTATTCCAGGAATAACAATCGCACTAATTAATTTTGGATCAATTATATTTAAAGCCATAGTAATTGACATTCCAATTATCCCTGCAATAAAACTAGAGATAAAACCAATTAAAACAGCATTGGGTGAATAATACATCGCAATACTACAATCAACACCCATTTTTGCTCCGTGGATTCATTTTAAACTTACACCTTCTAAGGCGGGAATTAATTCTAATGTTAATGTTTTAATTCCAAAAATTAAAATTTCAACTCCAGCAGCAAATTTAATTGAATCAATTATTATTTTAGTAATCACAGACTCGTTACTTGCAATAATATTTTTAGCAACCATATCTGCTTTACCATTTATACTTCAATATGAACCATATGTAATTCCAAATATTAACAGCATTGTCACAGTAACAGCAACTGTTGAATTTGAAAAAACTTTTAATCAGGTAGGAAAATTAATTTCCTCTGTTGACTTTATTTTTCCTTTTTTTATTTTTCCAACTAACTCTCCAATTTTACCAGCAATTGCAAATGATATTGCATTTGCATGCCCAATATACATTTTATTGTCATTGGTTAAAAATTCCATATATGGTTTTGATAACATTGGTGAAAGTAGCATATAAATTGCTACAAAAATTGAACCAACAATTAGGTAAAATCACATATCTTTAGAAAGATCGATTCCTCCATAATAAAACATTATTGATATTGCCACAGATAAGTATAATATGTGGTGTCCTGTTAAAAAAATATATTTAAATCGGCTAGTTTTTGCCAAGATTACATTTAAAATAATCGCAATAAACATGATAAGTGACGCAACAGTTGCAATATCGGGAATCGCATTCATAATACTCCCTGCTAACGCATCTGAATTTGGTATTATTCCAGATAAATAAAATAAATTTGTAAATGCTATTGTAAAATCATTTAAGGTACTAGATAAAATTGTAATTCCACCAATTAGAATTAAATATCCCGCTGCTGCTTTTAATGAAGATTCAATAGTTTCAGTTGCTTTTCTTTTAAGTAAAATAGAACCCAACATTGAAAATAAACCAAGTAGTATCGCTGGTGCTCCAAAGAACCCTTTTATAAAATATATAAATTCATTCATAATATCTCCTTTCACCCTAATACTAACTTAATTTTCATATTACATATATGATTATTTTGTAACAAAAAAAAATACTCCAAATATTTGCTTAAAAAAAATGTTTTTGGTGTTTTTATTCATTAAAATTAAATTCTATTTTAGAAAATAAATAAATTGTTCACCAATTCTGCTTATATAAATTTTTTTTAGGTCTAAATTTTTTTTATTTAGAAAATATTAAAAATAGTTTTTAATCTAAGATTAAAAACTATTGAATCTAAAAACAAATTATTTAGCAACTAATTAATAGCTATCAAATTCATTTATAACTATAATGTTATTTTTTTATTTAAATAAATTAAATAAATTAAGATCAAAGACCCAATTCCAAAACAATAAATTATATTAATAAGATTTTCAATTGTATTTCTTGCCATACTAGTCATTGAAGAAAATATAAGTGGAAAGTATCTAGAAATTTTGACAATATTTTCTGGTAATAGAGTTGCATAGTAAATAAAATATCGATTACCACCCTCTTTTTTTCCAATATATTCTAAAGATAAAATAAAATAATCAAATCTAACAATCGCAGCAAAAGCAAGTAAAAAGAATGAGATGATTGACAAAAATACAATATAAAGGACAAGTGATTTATTTCATAGTAAATATCCACCAAGAATAATTACTAGAGAGAATAATCATATATTAAGATAAATGTTAAATATCTCCCAACAACCAATTCATCTGTTTCGATAGAGAGGATTGTCAAGCATTGCTGTAATCGAAATAGTTATTAGTGCATTTGAAAAAATATAAAAGAACAATGTAAATACTAAAACTCAAAATACTTCATTCCTTGATAATCCACTATAAATTGCAAATCTAAATTTTTTATTTTTTAATTGGGAAAAAAATAAAAAGTAAGCAAATAAGCAAACAGTCACTAGGAGAGTAAAATATAAAACCCCAAAGAAAAAAGAAGAGGTTATAGAAATATTATGAAAAGCAATTGATAACATATTTTCATTCGATTTTTTGCTAAAATCAAAATTACCCCATGTTAATCCGTGAGCTTTTTTATCGAGATAAAAGAAACTAAAAACAATTACTAAAAATACTGGCATCATAATTGCACAAATAAATCATGCTTTATTAATGCTCAATATTGCAGAAAAAAAACCATAATATTTTTTAAATCTACTTTTTTTCTGAATCTTAATATCCTTTTTAGTCATCATCTGCCTCGTTTAAAACATCACTAATATTTTGATTTTTTTCATAATACTCGTAATAAATTTCTCTTTGTTTAGAAATTAAATCATCTCAATTTGAAACATCTTCATTTTTAAATATTTCATTATTTTTAATTACAATAACCTTATTGCAAAGATTTGCTATATCTTCTAAAATATGTGAAGCATAGATAATAATTTTATCATTTGCTATTTGTTTTAAATAGTCTGATAATAATTTTGAAGCAACAGGATCAAGACCAATTGTTGGTTCATCTAGCAAATAAATATCTCGGTCATAACCCAAAATTAAACATATTTTTAATTTTTGAAACATCCCTGTTGAAAGTTCTTTTATTTTTTTCTTAGATGTTATCTTAAAGTTTAATAATTTTGCAATGGCATTAATTTTACTTTTTTTCTCACTATTCATATACTTATAAATTTTAACAAATTTATTAACTGTTAATGATTTTGGAAGGTCATCTTCACTAGATATATAGCCAATTCTATCAAGATTAAATTCTTTTTTATTTGTATGGGTTTTGTTTATAATAATTTCACCTTCGCGCGGAATTATAAGCCCTGTTAATAGACGTAAAAATGTTGTTTTTCCAGCTCCATTAACACCAAGTAAACCAATTATACCTCTGTCAATTGTAAGGTTAATATTATTTAAACCAGATTCTTCATCAAACATCTTACTAACATCATTAAATTCAATTTTCATAATTATACCCTCTCAATTTTCTAAAATTTACTATAATTTAAAGTGATATTAATATTAAGATATGTTAATTCATCACCTTTAATTGGTTTATTTTCAACATATTTTTTATCAAACATTTTCACAATTATATTTGAACTTTGCGATTCATTTGATATTTCATTATTATTAAATTTTATCATTAAGGGTAAATTGTATATTTCTCGATTAGAACCTTGCATATAGTTTTGTTTTATAAGATTATAGTTATCATCATTATCCCTTATTATATCAATCGTTGTTATGGTATTATCTTTTTCTTCAGAAAGCGCTGTTTTAGGAGAATAAGATTTAACTACTTTATTGTCAATCAAAATATCAATATATGTAGGATTTGTAAATCCTCCTTCAATAATCCAATACGGATTTATTGTTAAGGTTCCATCATTATTAAGTAATGATTTTTCAACATAAAATGTTGCACCATTTTTATCAACTGGGTTTAGCATATAAAATGATTCAGCTTCGCACGATATTGTTTGTTGAATTGGTAATGGTAATACTGCGAATGATGCAAAAAAGAATAATTTTCTCTTCATATAACCCCCATAATAATTTTCTCAATTATACCACTTTATTAAAACAATTACAATAAAAATATAAAAAAAAACAATAATAAATATTTATTTATTCGATTTGAAATTTATGCTATTTTTATTATAAATATTGATTATTAAAATAAAAGTTCTATACAGGGTGAATTTATAATTTTATTATATGTGAATAAAATAAGGATTATCTTGTTTGTAACGTCCTTTCCTATGTAAAAAGATAAATAAAAAAATAATTTAAAAAATTGTAAATTATTTTTTAAATGAAATTATTTTAAAAGAATTCTGCTAATTTTATTTATTTTTTAAATATAATCACCCATTTAAATTAATGAGAAATTAATTCGACTCACTTTTATAACCTTGAGTTATTGCATTTATGGTCATTACTTATATTATTCATTACTATCATAATCTTGACCTCTGATTCCTGTAATCGCTTCTAATTTTATGATAATTTCTTTTTCTAATTTATCTTTTAAAATACTGTGGGCTTTAGCAAGTGTATCTGCATTTTTATTTAATGAATTTTTAACAGAATCAATATCTCCTAGTTGTTTTTTAAAAGAACGAATAAATTTTGGTAATTCTTCAGTCATGAAAGTAGATATTAAATTGATTTTTTCCTCATATTCTTTTAATAATTTTGAATCCTTTGAATCGTTTGAATCTATTAATAATTTTCTTTTTTCTTCGAAATCAAATTCAATTTCAATTAATCTTCGTACAATTTGGCCAACAAATATAAAACTTTCAGAGTCGCTCATTCATATATTTACCCATTCATCACTTCTAATAAATGGAATTGATTTATATTTATCGTTAAAACTTGTTGCAACTAATATACCATATTTTGTTTTATTATTTGAAACATCAACAGATAATTTTGGCAATCAAGCATCACTCCATTTAGCATTTTTAACCTCATAAACAATCTTACCAATATCTTT
The DNA here is from genome assembly GCF_964031045.1 of Spiroplasma endosymbiont of Aspidapion aeneum. Taxonomy (NCBI): domain Bacteria; kingdom Bacillati; phylum Mycoplasmatota; class Mollicutes; order Entomoplasmatales; family Spiroplasmataceae; genus Spiroplasma; species Spiroplasma endosymbiont of Aspidapion aeneum. Next base: position 712,217 of record NZ_OZ034994.1, read on the forward strand.
ACCTTGAGAATTTCTAACAGTTTGTAAATAATCTGCCTTTTTATCTCCAGTAGTTATTTTTTCAATTTTATCTAAATAACCAAATGCTTTGCGAAGTTCTTTTTCAACCTCAAGTTCAAAGTTTTCTCCTTTAGATTTTGAATCAATTATACGCAATCTTAAGTTAGCTTGTTCTAACTCTCTAATTTGTAAATTTAAACTATCTATTTTATTGGTGTGTGCTTTTTCTATTTCTAACATTTTATTTGCAAGATCAGTTTCAAATTTTAATTTTAAATTTTTTTCTTCAGATTCAAAGTTATTAATTTTTAATTCCAATTCCTTTATTTTTTGGTTAAATAGTAATTGTGTATCCTTTTCTTTATTTAGAATTTCTGCTGTTTTAGAAGCTTCGATTTGTTTTATTTTATTTTGATAATCGTTTAAATTTAATTTTAAAGAACTAATTTCTTTTTGTGATTGTACTTCTAAAATTCTTAATTTTTCAAGAAATTCTTTTTCTATTTTAGCCCTATCGGCTATTAGTTTTTCTTCGGTTGCTTTTTCTAATTTATTTGCAACCTTATCGTCGATAAAATCGTTGAAAACTTGAGAGTCGTGATTAAATAATTCCTCTAAAAATATTTTTTGTTCACAATTTGGACATGTTAAATATTTATTATCCATACTTAGATAACTCCTTCCATTATAAATTTTTAAAAATTACAAAAAAATATTTAGATATTTTTTTGTATAATATATATTAAAATTTAAGAGTTTTAAAAATTTTGTCTAGATTGATTAAAAAGTATAAAATTAACCAATGAGCAGAGACACAGTTCTCGGGATTTCTCTTTTCCCTATAATTATTAAAACATATTTATTTAAAGGAATGGTATTATTTGTTTATTATTTAACGTAAAAATTAAATAAAAAAATTTTTTATATCTATATATTAATATAAACAATTTTAAAAACTATTTAATTCGAATATAGTGTATTTTTCCAACCTGCTTGATATCAAAATTATCCTTCAATTTCTCTTTAAAAAATAAAGATGGTTTATTATTTTGAGAACCATAGTTCTTTGGGTTAAAATCTGGGATTTTTTTATACAATTCTTCAATTACAAATGAAAACTGAATATAACCCTCCTCATCTTTTTCATTATTATTTAAAATTAATGTTGTAATTTTAATCAACTCAATTAAACTATTGGTAATTGGAATTTTTTTATCTTTAATGGTGGTAACATTTTTATCTTTAACATCATCAATAGGCTTTGAGTGCGTTGCATTTTTAATAATATCAATACTTATATATCTACTAAATAGTTTTTTATAATCTTCTGATTTAGATGCTGTTCCAGCACCAATAACAATCTTATTTTTTTGACGTAATCTTTTGGCAATTGGAGCAAAATCTAAATCATTTGTTGCTAAGACAAAACAATCTACATATTCTTTTTCCAATCATTCCATAACATCTAAAGCGATCCTAATATCCACTGCATTTTTTCCATTCGAGTATGAAGGTTCAACAATAAAATCATTAATTCCATATTCCTTTGATTTTTCAGAAACATTTTTATCTTTTGTATTTGTATAAAATGCCCCTTTATAAATAACACTTCCATATTGTTCTAGTTCATCAAATAAAATTTTTAAATCTGCTTCGTTATTAAAATTGTCAAAGTCAATAAAAACGGCTATAATTTTATCATTTATATCAATCATTTTAATCTTTTTCCTTTTTTTGGTTATTTTTTTATGTTTAATGTTTTTCTTAATTTGTCAATAATTAGTAAGCAAATATATTTTATCACAATATAAAATATATTTCATAATAATCTAATTATTTATATTTTGTTACAAATTATTGAAAAAAAATATCGCAACTTTAATTGTGATCTTGCTATTTAAAAACCTAAAAAATAATCTCCTATTATATAAGAATATAAGCCTTGAAGGATAAATATAATTTAAGTTTAAAACCGTAAATATAAATAGATTTTATCGGCAATTTTTGCATATATAAACAAAGATGTTAGTAAAGTTCTTTATATTAATTAATACTAAAATTATTATTTTTGCCTAAATTTATTTTACTTTTATGCTTAAAATGTTATTAAATATGTATAATAAATAGGTGAAAAAACTAAAGAATTTATCAAAAAATATTTTTAAAACAAATGAAAAGAATGTTTACATAAAAATTCCATTTATTGTTATTTTTTTTATTGGTTTAATTGGATTTATAACAACTTCTTTTTTTGATTTAGATAATAAATGAGTTGCTTATGGATGGGATTTGCAAAAAAGTCATTTTATAAAATCTTTTTGTTATTTTTATTTTAATATTGGTACAAATCAATTAACTGTTCTTTTACCTATCTGTGCAATTGTCTTGTTTGAATCATTTATGGCAAAAATTAAAAGACAAAAGCATTGAAGTGTTTATGGATTTTATATATTTTTGGCAATTTTTTGAATAGTATATAATTGATATATCATTTATTCAACCTATAATGCAGATGATGGATGAGGTTTTGGAATTTGTGTTTCAGTATTGCTTGATGGAAAATCAGCATTATATGGAATAATTGCTATCACTGTGATAAATACGATAATTTTTGTTGCGGTTGCCTATCTTATCCATTTTAAAATTGCTAAATTTCCAACATTTATTGAGGATAAATATTGACATCGTTCCCTATTTCTTATCATCTATGTATTAATAATGTACTTTTTTATCATTATTATTAAACAATCAACTGGAAGACCAGAATATATATTTACAAACTTCGAAGATATTGTTGGAAAAATAACTTGGGGGGATGTAGATAAACTGACCGGAAGAAGAAAGGCAATAGATATAGACCTTACACCTGCTATTCGAAAAATCAATGGAATTACAGATGCAGATATGCCAAAACTTAAAGCAAATATTTTAAGAGAAATAAACAACAATAATTGAGCACCATCAAATTATTTTCAATGATGACAAATTAATGGTGATTGGGTATCAAATTTAAAACATTGAGCAATTTTTAATTGATTTACAGATTCATCAACTAAGAATATGCCAACAGGTTGATATGTAATAAACTTTCCAAGTGGACATATGAATGCCACATTTACAACATTTGGATATGGATATATTTTTCTTTATGAAAATAAAAATATTAAAAAGAAATGAAAAATTTCCTTTATGATTTTATGATTAGTGCATTTATTTGGAATGTTATTAACACTGACAATTTCAACACTACATTATCCAACCGATTGTTTCTTCACAATGACCTTGTGCCCATTGATAATATATCCATCCTTAAAAGCGACAGATTTTTGTGTTAAATTGGCTTTAAAAATAGTTGATCATAAAAAAAATAAAGTGGTTCTTAAGATTGAAAAATAAAAATAATTTTATATCACTATTGATTGGCTAGCAACATTTTTTTCACATTCTGATGGACATTATATTTTTTGATTTATTCTAAGGCTATTATTTTTATTTAAAATATGAATATTTATCTTTTTTCTACACCTATAAAAGCGGATATAAAAACTAACCTATTATATCAAAAAATAAATTAATTTCTTTTAACATTATATAATAAAATTAAATGAAAAATAACTTTGTAGAACTAATATTAATAATCTTAAATTTATTTTATTATTAGGTTTTAAATATGCTATTAGAATCAAATTCAAATATTTCCTTAAATTTATTTTCAATTTTTAATAAATCATTTTTATCAACATCAAATTCTTCTTTTATCATTCCGTCTTTTAAAAAACATACCCGATTACAAACTGCTGCAACTTCTTGAAAAATATGAGAGCAAATTAAAATTGTTTTATTCATTTTTTTATTTAAGTTCAATAACAGTTCATTAAACCTTAATTGCATCAATGGGTCTAACCCAGATGTTGGTTCATCTAAAATAATATATTCAGGGTCATGAATTAACGCTGCGATAATTGCTATTTTTTGTTTGTTTCCTTTTGATAGTTTTTTAATCTTTACATCAAGATCAACTTCAAAGAATTTTACTAAATTATCAAAAAAGTCTTTATTTATAAAGTTTTTTGTTTGTTCAACAAACTTAAAATAACCTCGCCCGGTCATTTTTTCATAAATTGCAATTTCACCAGAAACATATCCAACTTTATCCATAATAATTTTTGAATTATCTCAAGTATTAACACCATCAATCATTACTTCACCACTATCAGGTTTTATAAATCCCATTATCATTCTAATCAACGTTGTTTTTCCAGCACCATTTGGGCCAATTATCCCATATATTTGACCTTTTTTAATATTTATATTGATATTAAAAGCGCCTTTTTTATGTCCATAATCTTTTGTAATATCTTTTATAACCATTTTTAAAAACCCCTTTTTCTAAATATTAAAATCAATTTTTTTAAATTTTTTTAAATCAATAAAAAAGACAAAACAAGCAAGACAAGACCCAAATATAATAAATAATCACCCTTGTAAATAGTTATGTTTAGGATTAACTTTATTTATCATATAAATATTTTTTTCAGGATCTGGTATTCAAATATTTGTTTTCTTTGTATCAAATTGATTTCCAGCCAAGTTAAATATATCAATATAGTAGAACATTTTTGAAACAAAACCATCAACACTGTTATATTTAATAACATTATCTGCAATGAAAACTCCAATCATGGCAAGTGTTATTGCAAAAAATATAAAATTTACAGTCTTAATATATTCAAATAAATATAAATACACTAGCGCATATAAAGATGTTAATAATAATACAAATATAATAAATGAAACTAATTGTGTTAAATAATTAAGATAATCTGTTGAATCAATTGCTTCATTTTTAAAGATAAATATAAAAGATGTTAATAAAATTGGTGACAAAATTATTATTATTTCAATATATATACTTAATAATTTACTAAGAAATAATTTCTGTCTTGAAATTGGTGTTGTTAGTCATATTGTAATTTTTTTTGAATAGGCTTCTAATAAAAAATGAATTGTAAACGCTAACATAAAATAAAATAAAACATATACAATAATTGGTCCAGATAATAAAAAATAAATCATATTATTAATACCAATGTAATGTTGAGGATTACCACCTATCGACCCATTCTTATGATAATAAATATCTAAATAATACATTTTAGAAAAAACACTATCATCCTTATCTGTAGCATAAACAAATGATGATACTTGTCCAGCAAAAGCTACTGACATTATAAAAAAAACTAATAAAATTATCCAATCTTTTTTTAAAGACTTATTTAATATCACAAATGTCTTGTTTTTTAACTTAAACATCTTACCCCCTTATAAATTAATCCTATTAATATTAATTTCAAAATAATCCAATAATTTGTTAATTGTCATTATTTTCAATATTACCCATTAATTTAAAAAAACTTAATAAATTATTATCCGTTATGTTATTATCACCACAAGTAGGACAATTTTTTTGTTTGTATCATTCTGTCACTTTTGTAAAACTAAGTGTATCAAAATCTAATCTTGTAATTCAATTATTAAATTTACCATCTTGTAATAAAATAATTCATTTTTGAATTATAATAGAACACAATAAGCTTATAGTATATGATGTTGCTGAGGTTTGAGGCACAAAGTTTGAATTTTTTAAAGCTAAAATAAAGTTATATCACTTTTCATCAACTGTTCCAACAAATAGGCAATCAACGCACCCTGATTTAGCGGGGTCCATAAAAAAATATCTGCCATTATTTTTTTGGCAAAAGGAGAACAAAACTGGCTTATTGGCAATATAGCAGGCCTTGTTCACAATTCTTTGCATTTTATAAGGAGGGTCATCTGCGCAAGAAAAAACTCAATCCACATCATTTACATACTTTTGAATATCACTTACACTCTCAATATTACATTTTAATTTTCTGATTCTTCCTTTAGAATTTTTATTTAAAAAATAATCTTCAGCAACATCAATTTTGTCACGTGAGACTTCCTTTTCACCTCACAAAACTTGTCTAGATATATTTGATAAATCCACTTTGTCAAAATCTATAACAGTTATATTCTCAACTCCCAATGACACCAAATGTGATAGTATTGTAAATCCACCACCACCAACTCCAATAATTAAAACTGAAATTTTATTTAATTTATTTTGAAAATCAATACCATTAATTTTATCAGAATTAAAGTAAAAAATATTTGATCGATACCTTTCAAATCATTTTTCATTAGTAAACTTTTTATCTAAAACTAATAAAAATCCTTTATCCTTTAATTTATTGATCCCATCAATAAAAAAATGTATTTCTGCATTTTTAATCCCAATATTATTAGCAATTTTATTAGCATCATTATAGCCATCAAATAGTGTTAAGGCTTTTCTTCAATACCCATTTTCATCATCCAGATAATAAATGTTGTTATCATCTGTACCAATTCTAAGCACTTTCTCATTAATCATAAAATAATTTATAGATTTATTCCATAGAGGATACATAACTTTACCGCTTCTTTACATTTTAATTATACTTATAAGAAATTACGTGATAATAAATTTATATCTTTTATATTTATAACATAAATTTTATATTATATCATTTTAAGGTTTTCAAATAAAAATTAGCAAATAAAAACTGGATTTCTCCAATTTTTTTGATTTTATATTAAATAAAATATCAATTTCCATCTAAAATAGATGATTCATTTACTTCAACTAAAACTAATTCTTTCATAGAAATATCCTCCTTAATAAAATTATAAATCATTATAAATATATTATTAAAAAAAATAATTTTTTCTCTTTTTTTAAAAAAATAAAAAATTATTTTTAACAAAAACAAGGGGATTTTAACATACTTAAGATTGAATTACCAAATACACTAAGATTTACTTTTCTCGTCTTCTAAATTTGTATAACCATATAAATATCATATTATTTAATTATATATAAAAATTATCAAAACACCTACTCTATTCAAAACATAATTATCTAAATTTTTGATATAATTAGAGCGTAAATAAGGAGATAGATTATGGCAAAAGTATTAGTATTAAAAGTAACAATGATTAATGATAAAGTTAGTTACTCAACAGCAATATTAAATAAATTTATAGAAGTATACAAAAATAAATATAAAAATGATGAAATCATTGAATTAGACTTAACTAATGAACCAATGGCACAAAAAGCATTAACAAGAGATAATATGGGAAACTTTTGAAATAAAGATGATTCTGAAAAATATATTGATCAGTTAAAATCTGTGGATAAATTAATCCTAGCTTCTCCGATGGTGAACTTTAATATCCCAGCAATACTTAAGAACTATATAGACCACGTATTTTTAGCAGATAAATTATTTTCATACAAATATTCAAAAAAAGGTGATGCAATTGGACTTTTAGATAAACTAAAGGTTCAAATAATTACAACTCAAGGGGCACCCGTTGGTTGATATCCATTTTCAAGCCACACTGAATATTTAAGAGGTCTTTGAGAATTTGCAGGAGCAAAAATTAATCGTCCAATTGTTATATCTGGGACAAAAGTTGAACCATATTCAAAAATGGATATAAATGACTTTGTAAAAAGTGAATTAGATAATATTATGGAATCTTTGAAAGAATTTTAAAAGGATAGATAGCGTAATGAATCTAAAGAAAATACACCATTTATCATTAGCACAAGCAAATCCTTTAGAATATTTTAAACGATCAAATCTATTAGAAGAAGAATTACTTTTTGATGAAGAATTTTTATATAGAGTATCTAATACTAGATTTTTTGTTCCTTTAAAGAAAATGTCATATAAAGAAATTTCAGGTTCAACAGGAGAGGCAATACCTCTGTTATTGTTCAAACCCGACTTTACACCATTTTTTACATTTTATAGTACAATAACAAAGGCTTTTAATATTGTTAAAACTGAAGGAGTTGGGTCAAATGATTATTTTTCTGACCTACTATATCGTGATATGTGTGCTCTTGACATTATTAATCTCTTAGAAGATAATGATATAAGAGAAGCGGATATCGATGCAGATAAATGAACTGTTTCACCTCTTCACCTAAAAAAACCTAGAGCAAAAAGTTGAAAAAGTGCATTAACAAGTATAAAATATAAAATCTCACAAGAAGAGAAAACAGTTGATGCTAAAATAGATGATACTCTAGAACAAGCTATCACAATTATTAAATCAAAAAAATTTATTACAAACATTTACTTAGAACAGATAGAAATAAGTAAATTCAAAAAATATAAATTTTATTTATCATCAGTAGAAGACCCATATATACTTTTTAATGAGTATGCAATATTATTAGAGACAATAAATGATTTGTTTAATAATGATATATTCATAGAGTTTATTTGTATATTTGAAAAAGATATAAAAAATTTAGTTTTTGATAATGTATTACAAGTTAGTGCAGCAATAAAAAATTAAAAATTCTTAAATTATAATTTAAGAATTTTTTTATACCATGGCTGTTATATAGAATAAAAGCAGTTAATAATATTTACAAATAAAAATATTTAGGAGATTTTATAATATTATCTTTTTTTAATATTTTTTACTGTCATCTTATTGTTATTAGAATTTTTATTTTTAACATGACATTTAACACATATAGAATTGTCAATATTTAGGTCTCACATCTGGTCAATTGTAAAATATTCCTCACAAATAATACAACGCCTAATTTCTTTATCTTTATACTTTTTGAGTGCTAACTGATAGTTTAATTGATTTGTTTGATATGCATTTTTTTCACGAATTAAACGAGCAACATCATTCTCAGTTGAATTCATCCAGATATTATCTCTAATTTTTTTTGGGCTAACACCATCCTTTAGCGCTTCATAGATTAATCTCATCATGTTAGCAGAATATTCGCTCGCAAGATATAATTGATATTCAATTCTATCTAGCATTCCATCTAAAATAACATCTAATTGCTTTTCATTATATCCCTCTAAGTTAATGTCTATGAATATATCAAAATCTTTTCTCTGTAAAAAACAAGCCTTTACCACACAATCAAATGAAAATCGATTGTCTAATAAATAACAAAGCCTTTTAATATGATTTTCTCTAATTAATGATTCATTAATTGCTGATTGTGAATATGCAATTTTCTTTCATATTTTTGGGTCATTATAATCAGTTTTTTTTGTATCTTCCAATTCACGTAAATAAGATGTTAGTGTTTTAACAGATTCAACAAGGCCGATAGATTCATTCTTTTTTATTAAATCATTAATTTTTCAATTAACTAAATGACAAATTAACTCATACATTCTTTTCAAGAAATTACTATCATTTGTTTCGTGGGCAAATAATGAAACTCAAGATAGAGGGTAATTTCTTAAAAGACAATTTTTTAATCACTCCATCTGGTCTTTATTGAAATATGGACAAGCAACAAGAGAAATAGATTCCTTCGAAAGCCCCAATTCTAAACCACTACTTATTTTTATTAATTGCTCTGGATCAAACTCTAAAACATCATATTTCATTTTGTACTCATACCCTTCTTTTATATTATTAACTCCAATTTTAAATTAAATAGATTTTCAATATACTCGTAAAAATCTATATCATATAGAGTTTTAATTTCTACACCATTTTTTAAAATAAGATAAATAGCTGTATGTCGCTTATTATATAGGCCAGTTGAAACATCATCAATTGAGATTACACTAGAAATAGTGACAATTTTTTTATCATAAGATAAAGCAAACAGTCCATTTTTGTTTGAAAAACAATAAATATAGCAAAACATAATATAAATAACATCAAATAAAAACAATGTTACATATATATAATATAATACCATATTTTGAGAATTAATTAAAGATAATATTGCAAATAATGTAAATACAATTAATAATAGTGGTAAATAATATTTATGAGAAATATTTGTTAATTTATATCTTTTTGAAAGTCATACCCTATCATATTCAAGAACTTTTATTTTTTTGACTTGGATTTTAATTGAAATGTATGTATAATAATCAATAACACATATTATTATTAATAGCACAATATTAATTAAATACTCATAATTCATTTATATATCCCCCGCGTTTAATCTAAATATGTGCTATATATTTTTCTCAATATTAAGAAAGTATCATAATCATTAACTATTATTTGATAATAATTTTTTTCCGTTAAGACAATAAGGCAATTTTTTCACTCATCTATATATCTTTTTAATGAATAATACATGTGTCTTATTTTTGAAAAAGGAATAACAATGAATTCTTCTTTGTTTTCTAAAATTAATCTAGAACTTGTAATAAACAAATTTATATATTCAACAAATATTTTATTTTGACCAATCTTAAAAAAATCTAACATTAAATAAAAACAATTATTTAGAGTCTCATTTTCATTTCTTTTTATTGCCTTTTTTTTATTTGTTAAAAAATAATGACTATTTTTTTCTATCTTATATAAAAGTTCTCCATCATCCAGTATAAAGTTTTTAATGTCTTCGGGATGTATTGGGGTTAACTGATAATCATTAGTTGTTTTTAAAAGAGAAAAAATCTCATCCCTTTTCTCCTTAAACCCATAATGGCTAAGATGATATAAATATGCCAGTAAGAAAAATATAAACAACGCAATTACTCAAATTGCAAATAAAATTATAATTATAATTAGTTGTAAACCCATTCATGCCTTTTATCAATAAATTTTTTTCTAATAAATAATGGTAATTCATTATATATAATCTTATTTAATTACTATTTTTCTTTTCTAATTGTCCAAAATATAAACTAGATAGCGAATCAATAAATTCATTATAAACACTTGAGCTTGAACTATCGTCTCCACCCTGAGTTTGCAATAAGACCTTCATATCAAATTTACCAGATAATACAGCTCCTAGAAACTTAGCTGATTTTTCAACATTTGTTGAAATAGTAAAACTTAGATCAGTTGACTGAGCGTAAAATGCATAAAATTGTTTGCTATTATCCATAAAGGATGAAAGAACCGCTAAATTAACATAAGTTGCATTTTGAAGAGATCAATTTTGTTGACTAGCTATATCTTTAGTTGACACAGAAGATTCCTTATCCTTTAAATCTACAATTGGAGCCACTGGGTCACTTTGTTGTGTTTTTTCCCCAAGGGTTATTGTAACATCTGTAGTTAAACCTCCAGCAGATACTGTATATGTTCCTGGTTTTGAAATAGATAACTTGTTAGTTGATTCATCAAAACTAAAGTTTGTATTTGTAGAATCATTTTTGTCTTTAACAGAAATTTTATCTTTTCCTATATAATAAACAGTAATATTTGTTGTATCATTATTAGCAAGAGTCGCCTTAGAAGCGCTTAAACCAATTTCTTTTTGTATAGGGTCCTTAAAATAATCAGTTGGAATTAGTAAGGCTATTGTTGCAGTATTTCCAACTGTTTTTGTTTTTCCTGTGTCAAGAGTGACTTTATAATCTTTTTTACCAGCATCTAAATCCTTAATATTATAAAAACTATCACCATTAGTATATGATGTTGGCATAGAAGCTGTTTCTGGTGTTAATGTATTTTCTCCATCTTTAAAATTTAATTTAGAGTATCCAAAAGCCTGAACTAATACACCAGAGCTTTTAATTGTTGTATATTCACTTCCATTAAATATTTTATTAAAAGTTTCTTCTGTTTTTTTACCAACACCACTTGTGTCGCTTGTATTTAAAGTTGCGGTAAATGTGAAAGTACCCTCACCCGCAGACTTAATTTTATCACCATTTGCATTAAAAACAATATTATTATTACTATCTTTTGTGAAATATTTATCACCCTCTTGTGTTAATGTGCCTGTTATTGGTTCTGTTGAACCATCGGCTCCAGTTAATATATTTTCTTGATGACTATATGTTTGCACAAAGCTATATTTAATATCATAACCAAGGGCAATTAAGTCCTTAATATTTGCAAATGAAAATGCAATTGGTTTATTTTTGTTATTGTTAATTGCTGTTGGAAAACCATTTTCTCCACCCAATATTTCCAATGAAGATGGAAAATTATCTTCATTTTTATTACCATTATATGATAATAATTCAATCGCTGGGACACATTTTATTGCAATATCATATGTTAACACTTTAGAACCATTTTTAGCAGTTATACTTAAAGTCCCAGTTCCAAAACCTTTCATTTCAACAGTGGTTACACCTGAGGTTGTTATTTTAGAAACTGTAAATGGGTCTTTGTCTTTATTAAAAGATTGAAAATTCTTTCCAGTAACACTAAAAACATAACCTTTTTTTAGCATAGTTGGATAACTTTTTATTGCTATATTTTGGGTTTTTGTTACAGCACTAAGATCTAAAGACTTAATGTTATTAGTAACTTCAATTTTGTCCTTACCGTTATCTGATTTATCTCCTCCATTTTTTGGGTCTGAAGAATTACAAGAAATAACTCCACTAGTTGAGGGAACAATTCCCAAAGATAGTGCTAATAAAGATAAAATTTTTTTCATTTTCATATTCCCTTCATTTAATAATTAAAATATCATTATTTTTATTATACATTATTTTTGAAAATGTTTGTAGATAAAATATACAATTGACTATTTTTAAGTCCTAAACACATAAATAAATTATATTAGATGGGTCTATATTTAATTTAAAATAATTAGTAGAAAAGAATAGCAAAATATGGTATAATAAATTAAATAAATGGAATTTGGGGACAGATATCTATGTTAATAAAAACTGAATTTTCTAAACGTGTAAGTGCAGAATTGAGAATTTTAATTGATCGAGAAAATGTTTTTTCTGGGACAAACACACTAAACAATCTTATTACTAAATTATTTTATGTTGCAAAACACTCTCCAAAAGAAGGAGATGAGTTTGATAAGGACTATCTTAAAGAAATTGCAGATACAATCTTTAATTTAGAAGATTTAGTTGTTAAAAATGCCCTTACTTATGAAGAGTTAATTTATGTATCATATAATAAAGAAATAAACCCTCAACAATGGATTGATTTTGCTCAAAGCGAAGCAAGAAAAGCTAGTTATGAAATGTATGATGATGACGAACTTGTGTATTTACGCGGACTACATATTTCATACCTTACTTGAGTTTATTGTGATGATTCATTAAAGCGAGCAAGAATTAGAATCTCTCGTGAATCATTTAAAAAAATAGCTCAAATTGAAAAAGACTATGTTATTAAAAGAACCGATAATTTAAGAGATATGCTAAAAGATAAAGAAAAATGGTAATTTCTAAAAATCATTTTCTAAGATTCAATCAGTATTTTTTAAACTATTTACAATTTTTTTAATCATATCAATTATTGATGAATATCCTTGATTTCTAATCAATGGATATTTTTTATCAAAATATATTTTTAAGTACTCAATCTTACTTTTATATGCACTTAAAAAATTATATGCAAGTTGATTTAAATATTCTAAATTTTCACGACTTCGAGAAGTTATAATATCATCACGTAGATTAGATGGGATTGAATTAAAAATAACCTTGGATTTGCGATTAATTTCATATCGTAATAAGTTTATATTAGCTTGACCACTTTTTAAATATGGTGTACAAACAAAAGAAAGATCGTGTTGTCTTGCATAATCAAAAGCAGAAATTGAATAACCAGACTCAACTTTCATATTATTTTGATACTTTCGAAGCTCATCATTATTTTTAATATTAAAAATATCAATAAAAGAAAAGTAATTGGCAGGCACAACAAATCCTGTTATTGAATTTAACGAATATCGAGAAACACTTTCAAAGAGCTCGATAATCATATCGTCAAATTCACTAAAGAAATATGTTGTTTTCTTGTACATATTATTTAAAATATAAAAACCCAAGCTTTGAAAATTAATATGATGCTTTAATCAAAAACTAAGGTTTTCAGTTTTTAGAAAATTCTTAATATCAAAACTGCTATTTCACTCATTTGCAATAGAATCTTTAATTGTTTTGGCAATATATTCATAAAAACCCCTCAATATCATATAATCAATATTATATGTATATGCAAAATCATCTTTTAAAACAAAATTAATTAAGTGTTTAATATTTACCAAAAAGCCAGAACTTATCTTATTTGCTTTTAAGAAGTCATCACAAACTTTTAGAACATTTTCCTCGTTTCATTTATTATTAATAATTGCATAATGTTTATCATCCTTACTATTAACATACATTATAATAGCATTAAATATATATTTAACTTTATCTGATTTGAATATAATTTGAATAATATTTTGTGAAATATTAACGGAATGAGTTTTATTAACTCTACTTGCAAGCTCACTTACGATTGTAAATATTTTTTTAGGTTCTGGTATTTGGGTTTTATAAAAAACAAATGCAATATCTAAATTTATAATCTCAAGGCTTCTCTCATAAGTTTTATACCTAAAATCCCCTATTTTTTTAATATCAATTTTCTCAAAAGTTTCCTTAATAAGGTTAAAAAAATATAAGACTTTCTTATCAATTGTTGTATCAATTAGTGATTTTTTAACACTATTATTGAAATCTATTAAGAATTTGCTATTTTTCATATTCACTTCCATCTATATCTTCGCTTCGATATTTACTTTCATTATTAAATTTGTATTCATAAAATATACTAAAAAGAACCATTTTTTCTCCAGTAACTCCATCAGCATAAATATTTGCGGTTCTTATTTTGATTTGAGTTTCCTCAAAATATTTAGTGCTATTTTTTAGAGTATATGATTGGGATATTTGATCGAATGTAATTAAAACTTGATTTTCAAGTAAAAATTCTAAATCAATTTTTTCGATCAATATTTTATGTGTTGATGGATTATAAATATTGGTTACATACTCTTTAAAATCATTTCAAAAGTGATTATAAGATTCTCAAATTTTATTAGTAAAACTTCCAAAATTTTCAAGTTGTAAAGATTTCAATATTTTATCAAATAGACTAATTTTTTTATATCGAAAATTTTTATCTTCAAAAATTTTTGTGACTAAATTTTCATCTGTTAAATTATTATTATAAACATATGCCATTCATTTTTTTAAATAATCTGAATTTATTATTTTCTTTATCATATAGGACATAAATCCATATTTAATAAATAATCATTGCTTTTTATTGAGTGATAATAATAAAATCTTTTCTCATGATTTTCTCTCTTTTATATTTAATAGCGTAAAGTCTCTACTATCAATTTCAAAAAATAAAAACCTTAGATATCCATGAGTAATTGCATTTAACTTTCTAAAATTTGATAAAAATTGTAAACTAAATGAAAACTCAATCTTCATTTCATTGCAAATAATTATTGGAAAATTTTTTGACTGTAAACAACAACGAATATTAATTAT
The DNA here is from genome assembly GCF_964031045.1 of Spiroplasma endosymbiont of Aspidapion aeneum. Lineage (NCBI taxonomy): Bacteria > Bacillati > Mycoplasmatota > Mollicutes > Entomoplasmatales > Spiroplasmataceae > Spiroplasma > Spiroplasma endosymbiont of Aspidapion aeneum. The sequence continues at coordinate 727,582 of NZ_OZ034994.1, forward strand.
TATTTGTTCAAATCTTTGTATCTTTTGACAATTAAAAACCACATTAATTGAATCAAAATATTGATACTTCTTACTATTTGCCAATCCTGAAATAGTTTTTGATTTAAATTCAATACTAATATTTTCAAGATTGCGATACTTAGAATTCATAAATGCAAAAACTCTTTTTTTTAATTGACATAAATAACAATTTCTTGGGTGTGTTTCTACCTCATTATGGTTTTTATACTCTAAATACTTTTGTTTACTAACATATTTTATTGCTAGCAAATCAATTACAGCTGTTTTTTTATTTTCAATATCGATTGCCAACATATCTGTATTTTGATTTTTATATCTTCCATGCTTTTTAATATCTATATTTAGTAATTTTAATTGTTCTTTAATAAATAAAATATTATTCTCAATGAACCTAAATTGGTCATTGGCTTGAATAAGTTTTGCTTTTTTTATATTTTCAATTATCGATAATTGCATTCTAATATTTTGTGTTTTAATTTTCTTATCTAAATTCATCAAAAGCCTCAATATCTTTATTTTATCAAATTTAAGGGCCAATTATCCCTTATTTTACTTTAACATTAAAATTATTTTATTAACAATAAATTACAATATTATATAATTATTGCAACTTTATTACTATTATTAATGTAGAATACTAATATGCATAGATATTTTACAAATGAGAAGAATAGAGAAATAATAACTCTTAGAGGCAATACATTTCACCATATTAAAAATGTTATTAAATTAAATATTGGCGATAAGATTGAGTGTGTATACGAAGGCAGACTATTTTTAACATCAATTTATGAATTTCATAATGATTTTTTAAATGTCAAAATAAGTGAAGAAGTACATATCGAAAATAAAAAACATAAAATTATTGCAATCGTTGGAATAATTCGCGAACAAAAATTTGATTTTTTATTACAAAAATTAACAGAAATTGGTGTTGATGAGATATGACCTTGTCAATTTATTCGAAGCGTTGTAAAAATAAATGAAAATAATGAAAATAAGAAATTAAAAAGATGGGGAGAAATTATTAAATCTGCCGCAGAACAATCTAAACAAATAAAAATTCCACACCTAAAAAAAATAATTAGAAATATAAAAGAGATAGAAACCATAAAAGCTGATATTAAAATTATTGCTTGAGAAGAGGAGAAAAATTTTTCTTTAAAATCATTAACAAAAAAAATTAATAAAGTGGCATTTATTGTTGGACCTGAAGGGGGAATCGATAAAACCGAAGTTGATGAATTGACTAAATTTGGATATATCCCCATAAGTCTTGGTGACAATATTTTGCGAGCAGAAACAGCGGCTATATATTTATTGTCAATATTAAATTATCTATTATCCTAAAATATAAATTAAAATCAATATCAAATTATTGATAGATTTAAAACCTTATTATTTTATCCAAGAAATTTTAAATTTTAAAAATAAAATAAGTCACAAATAATTGAAAAATTATCTTGTGACTTATTTATTATAAACTGGGTACAACGCTAATTATCATCGCCTTGTTTTTTCTTAATATCGCTTAATATTTTTTCAATATTCTCAGCGCTATCTGTTCATTGGTCGTAAACAAATTCTAAATTTGGTACGCTTTTTACATTAATTTTTTTAGCAAGTAACATCCTAATTTCTTTAAGATTATCACTTAATATTTTTTCATAAGTTTTGATATCGTGATCTTCATCTAATAATATTGTATAATAAATCTTTGCATGACTCTTATCTTTTGATAATCTTACTTCAACAACATTCACTCTTAACAAAAAATCATGGTTATTTTTTATTTCCTTTTGCAATATTATATTAACATCTCTCAAAATGGTTGATTGTAATCTTTCAATGTCTTTTAGCATAATTATTTTACCTCCTGATTTTTATACCCTTCAATAATATCTCCTTCTTTAATATCATTAAAGTTTTTGATTGTTACTCCACATTCATGGCCTTCTTTCGCTTCCTTAATTTCATCCTTAATATGCTTAAGGGAAGAAATTTCACCAGAATATACAACAATACCATCACGAATAATTCTAACAGAACTTCCTCTATATATACTTCCATTAATAACATAGCATCCAGCAATCGTTCCAACTTGTGAATGCTTGAATATCGCTCTTACTTCTGCTTGGCCTGTGATCACTTCTTCAAATATAGGGTCTAACATACCAGTTGCAGCATCTTCAATCTCTTCTAAAATTTTGTAGATAATAGTGTGTAGCCTTATATCTACTTTTTCTTCGTCAGCTTTCTTTCGAACTTCTCCAGTAGGACGAACATTAAATCCATATATTATCCCATTTGAGGCTTGAGCTAGTGTAATATCGGATAATGATATAGCACCAACTGTTGCTCTAAGAATATTTATTTTAACTCCCTCAATATTAATTTTTAATAAAGAGTTTCTTGTTGCTTCAACAGACCCCTGAGCATCAGCTTTTAAAATAATATTAATTGACTTTAGCTCTCCAGCATCTATTTGTTCTTTAATATTTTCTAGCGAGAATGATGATTTTTTGTTATTTAATAAATTTTGGATTTTTAATTTTTGAGCTTTAGCTATTTCTCTTGCTGTTTTTTCATCACCAACAATTAAAAACTTATCTCCTGGCATTGGTGTTTCATTAAGTCCCATTACCACAACTGGTTGAGATGGATATATTTCCGTTAAACGATGGCCATGTTCATTTTCCAATTCCTTAACAACACCATAAGTACCACCAGCTACCATAAGGTCTTTTTTTCTTAATACTCCGTGTTGAACAAGAATTGTTGCAATTGGTCCACGACGCTTATCTAAATGAGATTCAATAACAACTCCCCTAGCAGCACCTTTGTGATTTGCCTTGTATTCATTAATTTCTGCAACAATATTAATTGTTTCAATTAATTTATCCAAACCAATCTTTGTTTTAGCACTTCCTTCTACAAAAGGAATGTCTCCACCGTATTCTTCTGCAACAATACCAAAATTCATTAATTCTGATTTAACATTTTCCGTTTTTGCATGTGGCTTGTCTGTTTTATTTATAAATGTAATTATATTTGTATTAGCTGCTTTTGCATGATCAATTGACTCCTCAGTTTGAGGTTTCACACCATCATCAGCAGCAACTACTAAAACAACAATATCGGTAATATTTGTACCTCGTGCTCTCATTTCTGTAAAAGCTTCGTGACCTGGTGTATCTAAAAATGTAATTTTTCCACCTTTTGATTCAATTTGATAAGCGCCGATATGTTGGGTAATACCACCATGTTCTGTATCTATTACATTTGAATCTCTTAACGCATCTAATAATGTTGTCTTACCGTGGTCAACGTGGCCAACAATTGTCACAACTGGCGGTCGTTTTTCTCAATTAGAATCATCCTCGTTTAACATTAATGTATCAAATATATTTTCTTTTGTAACACTAACTTCTTTTTGAAAATCATAACCAAATTCTAAACATAACTCTCCCATTTGTTCCTCTGAAAGAATATTGTTAAGGGTTAACATTATTCCATTGTTAAAAAAATGCTTAATAATATCCTTTGCATTTTTATTTATTTTCTGAGCAAAATCCTTAATTGATAATTCAGAAGTATAAACAAATATACCATTGACAAGACCAGTTTCAATAGTCTCGTTTAGAGATTTTTTTATATGGGCATTGATATGTTTTTTTTGTTGTTTTTGAACATTTTTATTGTTGTTGTTTTTTTGTCCCCCAACGTTTTTTTTATTATTAATATTATTTTTTTTATTTTGTTGTGCCATACAATTAAACCTCCATTATTTATTCATTAACCTCTTTATATTATCTTACTCTAAATTTATTAAAAAAGATATATTTTTATCCAATAATTTTTTAAGTTCATTATTTGTTATTCCCATTGCTTTAATATTTTTTACTTTACTGATAAATTCTAGTTCTTTAGAATTAATATTTAATACACTAACTTCTGTGTTATTATTATTTGCCTTATTTTTAATTCTTTTTAGAGAATTTAAAGAAATGTCTGATGCAACAATTATAAGAAATACTTTATCTAGATTTTCTAACAATCTTTCTCCATAAATAAAATTATTAGATTTAACAATCATTCCAATTGTATTTATAGCTTTTTGTCTTTCATCCACTCTTCGATTTCCTTTTCGATTTTTAATATTTGTTCTTCTGAGAGAGTTATTTTAAAAGCTTTAGAAATTCTCGATTTAGCTCTAATTAATTTTCCAACCTTAAAATTTGGAAGATATAAATAAATACCTCTTTTATTATTTAAATTATCTTTATCAATAATAAATTTACCGTCATTAAAAGTTAGTCTTAATAATTCTGATTTTAAAAATTTCTTATAGGTTATAATGTCTCGACGATAGCTAATTATTTTTGAAGCCAATAATATTAGTCCTCATCATCTGTTAAATAATCTTCGTGGTCTAAATTATAAAAATCATCATCAGCGCTATTAGTATCATAATTATCATTGAAATCTATTGTATCTAGATTAAGATAAGATTCTTCTAAATAATCGTTTACTTGTTTTGATATGGGTCTTACTGTTTGTTTTAACTTATTACCTCAATTTTTAAAATTCTTTTCTTGTAACCATTTACCAGCTTCTAAATCTTTTTCTGAGAGATTCCCATTTCATATAATCTCAATTCCTTTACTTTTAGCCTGCTCAACTGAGTAAATATCAATTTTAGTTTCTGCTAATTTAGCAACAACTTTTACTAAATAACCACCTCTACCAATAGCAAGTGAAATATGTTGTTCTGGGACAATAACAATATATTGATTTTCAACGCCCTCTTTTTTTTGAATAGAAACAACACGAGCCGGAGATAGTGCATTCATTATATATTGGTCCTTATCATCATCATAAAGGACAATATCTATTTTCTCATTATATAATTCTTTTAAAACTCCATTAATTCGACTTCCATTTGGTCCAATACAACAACCAATTGGGTCAATGTTTGGATCATTACTTCTAACAGCAACCTTTGATCTAAACCCTGGTTCTCTAGCAACTTTCATAATATTAACAAGTCCAGAGGTAATTTCGGGAATCTCAATTTCCATTAGTCTCTCAATAAAACGTGGATGAATTCTAGTCAAACCAACTTGTTGGAATTTATTATCCTTATCCACAAATTCTATGTAAAAGAAAACACGATCTCCAACACCAAAATTTTCACCTGGAATTAGCTTCATATTTCAAAACGGAAGTGTTAAACCATCAACGCTTAAAATAATACTTTTTTCTGTAATATCCTTAACAATTCCACTAGCGATTTCACCAATCCTTGGTGTAAATTTATTAAATATAACAGATTTTTCAGCATCTCTAATTTTTTGTTTAACAGCTTGGCCAACTTTTAGAACTGCTAAGTTGGAAAATTCAGTGTTAATATCGATAGGTTCTCGAACAATATCACCAATATTATCATTTTGATATAGTTTTTTGGCATCTTGTTGGGAGATTTCCAATCAATCGTCATCAACCTCTTCAACAATAGTTAATAATTTTCAAACCTTTATCTCTTTTTCTTCTTCATTAATATCTACTTCAATTATAGCTTCTGGGTCAAAGTATTTCTCATAAGCTTTTTTAAACCCATCTCGAATGCCATCAAAAATTACTTCCTTATCAATTTGTTTTTCTCTAACAATATCCATTACAGAATCAATAAATCATGCACTATTAAACATTTTAAACCTCCAAACAAAAATTAATGAAAAAAAGACTCTTGCAGTCTTTTTTCACTAGGTATTTGACTACTATTAGTATAACATAAAAAGAGAAGATTTGGAGAAAAAATATCTTCTATATCACTAATTATTAAAATATTTTTTAAAAAAATATTAATTAGAATTAAATAATTTACAGATTGATGAAATAAATAAAAACACCAATTATTTAAGATAGCATATTTGTAATATTCTTATTAATTTCTTTTCTAAAGATTTCATTGCAAATTTTTAAATAGGCATATCGCTGAACTTTTCATTTGTCTTATCTTTTTCAATAATTTTTATAAGATAAACTATTAAAAAAGTTGCAATGTTAAAAATTGGTATGTAAATAAATATATTTAACTTTTTCTTTGGTAAAATAATTGATGTGAAAAATATATTATCACCCTTGAATCTCTCCATATAGATAAAAATTATATATAGTGAGACAATATAGAAAAAGAAAGCAACTAAAGAGTAAAAAATAGAAATTGAAAGATAATATCCACTAACCGTTGTTCTTCAACGAACAATCGCATATGCCAATGTTATGTATAAAGTTAATGTCCAAAAAATAAAATCAGAAAAAACAATCCAATAGGACTTATAAAATTTAATTCTTTGATATCCCTTAATGAGGAAAATAATACATCAAGAAAAAATAATTAAAAATAATCATATAAAAAGCTCTAAAACCGCAACGTTCATTACATCTCATTTCTATTATCTATTAATTATCCTCTGATGAATATCTAGCAGATGAAATATACCCAGGAAGTTCTTTTATTTTGTCAACTAAAGCATTATAATTAGAAATTCCTTTTAACTCAAATAAAATATTTATAATTTGAATATCACTTTCATATCTTGGATTAATTGAAATAATATTTGCATTATTATTTAAGATTATATTAGCAACATCATTAATAACTTTATTATTTATTAATACTTTAATAACTATATTTGTTATGTAAAAGTTTTCTGGGACATTATTAGCAATTCAACTAGCATTATAACTATTTTCTATTAAATCTGTTTTAGCCATCGATAATATATTTCGACAAATGTCTCGATGAATAAGCAATTGATCAGTACTTTTATCATTTAAAGCAATAATATCGTCAATTGGCAACGGATAACAACATCTCGCCAATTGACACTCTATTCTAATTTTATTTCCAATATTAATATCATTTCTTCCATTTTTTAGGCTAAATTTTGATATTTTTAAAGATTTAACAATTGGAGATATTTTTTTTAGGTCTACATCCTCTAAATAAACAAAATTAATAGCATCCTCTATTGATATATCTTTCTTAGCAATCGCTAGGAGAAATAAATCTTTATTTTTAAATTTTAATTTTCGAATATTTTCTGCAATTTTACGGTCATCAATATCTCATTTGAGATTATGATTAATAATGTATTCATTAACTTGTTCTGCTGCTCTAATTATTAATTGACTATCTGATAATTTTTCTTCAACCTGATTAGTTTTATCTTCTAGATATGTAGTAATTAATTTTTTAGCATCATTTGAACGGACATAATTTAATCAAAGTTTATCAGGTCTCTGGTCTTTTGAGTATAAAATTTCAACAATATCTCCATTATTTAAAACATAATTAAATGATTTTTCAATTCCATTAATTAATGCCCCTGATGTTTTATTTGCTTTAGCTGGGTCAATTTTGTAAGAATAATCTAAAACAGTACTTCCAATTGGAAAGTTAAAAACACTACCATCAACTTGAAGAACATATACAGTTGGTTGAAGTAGGTCTGTTTTAATGATTTCATTAATATTTTCTTTTACATTAACATCAATAATTTCATTATTAAAATTATCAGAAAGATCATTAAGTTGATTTGAAATATTTAAAAGATTATTTATATATTCTGTTTTTTCTTTTCTTTGCTCTTCTTTTTCTTTTTCTGAGAAGTCATCTTCTCCTCTTTTGTATTTTCAGTGAGCTGCAACTCCAGATTCTGCAATTTCATTCATTTTATATGTTCTTATTTGAACTTCAAAAACAAAGCCATCTTTTGAAATAACAATAGTATGAAGAGATTGATACATGTTATTTTTGGGGGTTGCAATATAATCTTTAAATCTTCCTGGTAATGGTGTATATAATTTATGAACAACAGATAAAGCCAAATAACAATCATCAATAGTTTTTGTTATAACCCTAAATGCTAAAACATCTCCAAGATTAATTATTTTTTGGTTTAATCTTTGCATTTTAGAAAAAATTGAGTATTTACTTTTATACCTTCCAAATACTTTTGTTCCCAATATTGAAGAGTAATCTAAGCTCTTGGCAATTTCTACAGATATTTTCTTTACCATCTGTTCACGATTTTGTTCAGATTTTGACAATTCTTCACTAATTAAATTATAAGAAACAGGATCTGTTATTTTAAAGCAGATTTCTTCTAAGTTTTCTCTAGCTTTTTTCATTCCCAATCTATTTGCGATAGAAACATAAATATCTAACGTCTCTTTAGCTATACGAATTTGTTTTTCTGGCTTTAAACTCCCGAGTGTTAAAACGTTACTCATTCTATCTGCTAATTTAACAAAAATAACATTTATATCTTTAACTAGACCAAAAATTAGTTTTTCTAAATACTGACCTTTTAAAAAACTACTATTTTCTTTTGTTAAAAAATTTGATTTTGATAAAGAATCAACCATATTGGCAATATTTTTTCCAAAACTCAATTCAATTTCTTCTTTTAAAACTGGTGTATCTTCAATAACATCGTGTAACAAACCAGCTATAATTGTATCAATATTCATTTTTCATTGGGCTAGATAATAAGCACAAGTTAAAGGGTGAACAATAAAAGGTGAACCAGATTTTCTCATCTGTCCTGAGTGTTTTTTATTAGCATAATAATAAGCATCTTTTACTCGCTCAAGTAAACTATTGTCACTTATATACTTTGAAACCTCATCAAAAAGGATTTGTGGGTCCTCAATTTCTATAAATCTAAATTCTTCTTCTGTGTAATCTTCTTCCATACTACTATTTTATCTTAAAATCTAATCTATTTTATCAAAAAAAGATTATTTATTGCCAAACATCAGAAAATAAAAATTATTTTTATTAATATTTAAATTAAAAAAATCGATATAGTTTATATCGATTTTAATTGTAAAATTGTTTATTTAATATTAATAATCGCCTTAAAATGACATTTATTAAAGAAGTCTTCATTTTTATGTAAAAAGACAAGATCAATAAGACAAATTCCCCCAACTAATTCTCCACCTAAATGATCAACAGCTAATTTAATTGCTTTTGCAGTTCCACCAGTTGCAAATACATCATCAATAAGAATTAATCGATCATTTTTCTTAATATCATCAACATGTATTTCTAAAATTGGGGCATCATATTCAGATGAAGCTTTAAAGGCATAAACTTTCCGTGGTAATTTTCCTTTTTTTCTCACCAAAATAACCCTTTTATTCAACAAGTATGCGATCGTTGTTGCAAAAATAAATCCTCGAGATTCTGGGGCAATAATTGCATCAAATTCTATAGTCTTTGCAATTTCAACAAACTTCTCAATTGCACATTTTAATGCATCATTATTATTTAAGAGCGGTGTTATATCTTTAAAGTCAACACCTTTAATAGGAAAATCCTTAATATTTATAACGTAGTCTGTTAGGTTCATAGTTTATCACAATCCTATCTTTAATTATTGATACCAGCAATAATTTGTTCTTCACCAGTAACATAAATGCTATTAATATGTTTTTTATTTGCAATTTTCTGACGAATACGGAAGCCTTCTAACCATACCAATAATGGAATTGTTAAATATAAGATAACAAGGTTTGATATTAATACACCAATTAAGATTGTAAATCCAATTGTAAGAATCTGATTAAAGGCAACAAGAACTCCTATACTTATTAATAGGTAAAATATAGTAATTAAGATCATACGTCTAAGTGATAACTGATATACTGATGACTTAATTTTTTGAATATATTGATTTGTTTGTTTTTCTTTAATAATTTCTTTCTTATTTAAGATTTTAGCATTATTATATTCTACTCGGTTTAGTTTTTTAAATTGACGATATTCTTGTTTTAATTCAAAAATTTGTTTTCTAACATTATATTTTTCTTCACCAGTGATCTCTGTTCAATATTTTTTATATTCATCTTTGGTAACAGAGGGATCTTTTTTTAGTAGTACTTTTATTTTGTCATTCATCTCTCGACGAAATTCATAATTTTTATCACTACGTTTTTTATTTTCTTTCTTAATTGTTAAAATATTTTCAATTTCATTTTTAAATAATTCTGTTAGTTTTTCCTCATCACGAACAGTTATATTTCTTTTAGCATATAAGAAAGTGGTTGTTAAACTTAACATTGCATAAGCAAATACAAATATAGAAGTTATTAAAGTATTAATTCCGAAAGGAACATAGAATGCAATAATTGTTGAAAATGTAAGACCGATGATAACGAATATGGAGAATAACATTGCCATAAAATAAGTTCATTTATATCTTAATAGGTAGTAGAACAATAACAAAACCATCCCTAAAATAAATGCATAAATATACTGTTTCACTTGTTCTATTGCAGATGATGGAGAAGTTTTTTTGGCTATTGCTCCTCCTGAATCAGAAACTGTCGTTGCCTGAAAATTAATTTTAAAAGTGTTTGCTAGAATCTGTTTAATAAAATATGATTCTGAAGATTTTGACAACTGAACAGAAATTGTAACTCATTGATAAGATTCAGTATTTTCATTAGAAGATGAGGTTGGCAATTTAAAATTAGTACCATATGTTGAATAAACATCATTTATAATTGCAATATCTCCAATACTTGAAGATTGAATTGCATTATGTAAAAATCAGTTAGCATATATGTTATTTGCCAATATTTCTGTTAAGAAATTACCAACAACTTGAGCTTGTTTTTTATTTAGTTCATCTTTAGTAATTACAAGATTAGTTTTCTGAGTACGCGCTTTTTCATAATCTGCAATATCCGATTTTAGATCTTGTTTTAATTGACTTGAAAAATCACCAATAGAACTATCTTTATCGAGAGATTCCATACTTTCATATGCATCTTCTACTGTATCCCCTCAAAATGTATAATCAACTCTATTTGCAAATGAATAATCATAATGTGGGCCAATAACAAATCCCATAAAAGCAGAAATAAGAACGATTAAAACCGCCCCAATTGAAACTAACCTTTTTCCAATTTTAATTTGGTTTAACTTAGAATTTGTTTTAAATCTATCTTCAATTTGAACAACTTCACTATCATAAAAATCATCTTCTGTTCTTGATAAGTATTCATCTAACACAGTATTAATAATTTTTGGTGCATTTTTAGATAAATCTTCCTCATTTTTTAAATATTCATTTAAAAAATCATTTCTAGTTTCTAAAATAATTTTAGTTTTTTCAATTTTAAATCTTATTTTTGAAAGTTTAGCAACTTCATATGTTTCATCATAATAAGCTTCTCTTTTTTCTAACATTAAAATTCTTTTATTTAGACGTTTAATGAATTTTCTTTCTTCTTTGATATCTGTTTTAACCAGTTTAGTTTCTTTCTTCTCTAGTTTTATAAGCAATTTATCAACATGAGTTTCTAATTTTTTAATTTCTGAATTATAATCTTTAGTTCTTGAATTTATTCTATCTAAAGTTTTTTTTCTGCTAGCTTCTAATTTATCAATATCTTTGTTAAGAATAGAAATTTTTGTTTGGGCATTGTTTTTGCCTTCTTGTTCTTTGTAGTATGATATTGTTTCATTTACCGAAAAAACTAAATTATCATATTTTTTTTCAACTGCTACGCTATCAATCTTGTTTTTATTTAATAAATAATTAATTCGATCTCTTTTAGTTTTTATCAAATAATAAATATAAAAATTATCTGTTGAATTTGTAACTTTTGCTGTTGGGAATAAAAATGGGTATGATTCAAATCATCTAGTTTTACACAAAATTTTAAATAACAATATAGATATAATTAAAAACATAAACAGTGAGAATAACAATGATAAAGATAAAGAAATTGTTAGAAGTTTTAAATTAGATGAAGATATTCACAACATACAAACTAATGGAATTAAAATTGCCAAAATTGCATCAATAATTGTTGGTAAAAATTCCTTAATTGAAATATTATATGAAGAATTAATCGACCTTTTTTTTGTAAATACGTTTTCTTTTATATTCTCAAAGAACTGTGCATATAATTCTGTATTGAGTCCAATAATAATAAATAAGGTAATAATTGTTCCGATTCCTGTTGGAATTGAGAATCAAACACCTACACTAAATATAAGGACAGATATCAAGACCATTGCTACAATTGCGACAGCTCCCAATAACCTGTAAACAAGAACTAAATATGTAAGCAAGGCAATTACAAGAATTCCCATGAATATATAAAATACCTCTAAATAATTAGGTGAAACTTTTGGTCCAAATTCATATAGCGAAGAAACCTCGTATCTAAATCCAGCACTTGAGGCATTAAATAATGATGAACCCAATTTTGCCAATGAATATGAATTTACAAATGTAACAAGATATTGACCATTTAAAACAAATGATTGGCCCACCTGTGCTGTTTGCGTTGAACTAGTGTTTAATGTTCCGTCAAAGACAAAGTAGTTCATTAAGGAATTTAAAACGTTTCCATCAATCAAACTACTACCTGTTCCCTTGTAGCCTAGAATTAGATCACATATTACAGGATTAATTGATGAGAAAATATCATGAGTATTTCCATAATTTTTATCTGATTTTTTTCCTTCAGAAGATGAACTATCAAATAAATGTGTAGCCGCATATGTTCCACCAGTTTGAAAATCTTTTGTTGTTGCATTTGAATCATACACATAATTTGAAGTAGAATCCAAGAACTTTAATGTATTATATATACCATTTTGATAAAAATTACCAGCAGATGAAATATCTGCATTAGAATCATCCATCAATGAATCATAAAAAACATGCTTTGGATTATCTTTAGTTGTATATGAACAATAAAACATATCATAAATAATATCTGCTATCAATTTATCTGCAGTTGTTCCACTAGAACGTTTTTTTTGCATTGTTTGTCTTAATGGAGTAATAAAATATTTGTAGTATTGGTCAACTTTATCTTTGGTTGATAGCTTATTTGATGCTGCTTGATAATAGTTTCTTACTAAATTATACATAGAATCTGCATCAACTAAAATAGCTGCTCCACCAGTGAAGTCCTTAGAACCACTACTTCCCCCGCCAGAGTCATCTCCGGCATATAATTTTGTACATTCATTATTATTTTGGGTTAAATTTGGTTTGGGTGTTGTTCCACCTCCAGATAGAGAATTTAAATATGTAACTAAATTTGTTGAATTTAGTTCATACTCTATTACCGGGAGTCTACCAGTTGTAATTGAAATAGCTGTGCTTTTAGCACCTTTTATATAGTTAGACATTGGGTCTCTTGTAAAATTAATATCAGAATCATCTGCTTTTAATGAAGAATAAGTTGGTGGAGTTTTAGATGAATTTTTTACTAATAAATCATCATATTTTGTATTAACTTTACCGTCGGTTGAAATGAAATATACAGACCCAGCACGCTCAATCGCATTTTTAAAAAGTGTTTCATTTGAATATGAACTCTTAGGCGCTGTTACTTTTAAAAAGTTAGAACCAACTTTTTCAACAGAAATGCTATTAACCCCCAAAGGATTTAAACGAGTTTCTAAAGATTTTGCAGCTTTTGAAGAATCACCATTTGGTTGACCATCTGGATTTTGTTGTGAATTTGAGCTTACATCATTAACAGACACTAAGGCAGAATAATAACCCCCTGTATCTGCATCAAATGATTTATTTTCATAATAATTAGACAATAAAAAATATGAACCAATTAGCATTGAAGATAATATTAAAAGAAGTGATACTATACGTAAAAACTGATTTCTTATAAATGTACGTTTAAATTTTCGTTTTTGGGAATTAAGTTTAACTGTTTTAGATTCATTTCTTTTCATTTAATGCTCCCTACTAATTTTTATCAATTGAATAATTTTCAAAAATTTATTAAAACCTTTAATTATTATATTACAAAATCAACCTTAACATACAAAATTATTGCTTATATTGATAAAAATTATTAAATTTTTAATCTATAAAGGACATACAATTAAATTATTTGGCTATGAATCCTTATTATTTTTGTTATAATTTTGTTCACTTTTTTGTTTACTATTTTTTTTAATTAATCTCTCTTCCTCTTTTTTTGCAACTTGCAAAGCTAAATTTCTAATTCTAAGTAGTTCATTTGAATCTTTCATAACATTATTTTTTGCAACTTTTTTTGCATGTTCAAATTCAGATTCTGTTTCGAGGTTAAAGAAACCTTTTATAGATGAAGTTTTAAGTGTCACAATTCTTATCTCAGGATCAATCATAAATAAATCTTTTTCAATTAGTTTTCAATTTAACATTAACATTGATAACAAAATATTTGATCTTTCAATTTTAGTAGTTGGATTTACTCTCATGACATTTCAAGATACAAGATCATTTTTATATCCTTTATCTGACAAAAAATTAACAATTTTTTCTTCTTCTCTTGTGGTTATAATATGTGTTCTTACTTTATATCGAGGGTATAATCAATTAATTGATAAACTTTGGACAACAACACCCAATAATGATGAAAATAGTGACGGTCCAAAAATAAAGAATATTCTTAATTTAGAAGCAATTGGACCATTGATTTGATTTCCATACCCTAAATTTACAGCTTGTCGTAAATTTGCTAGTCAATTATTTGGATTAATAGTAGCAGTGGGATCACGAGAGATTAAATAGGCTTTAACAGATTCATATAATGTTTGTCCATTACCCAATTTATAAGCATTTGCATCGTTAAAAGTGTATTGTGATAAAACATTATATCTCTGTGCAATTGGTATTTCAGCAAGTGGAATTATTAGCGAATTTGCAATTACAACAGAAAATAAAATAATCATATTAATAGTTCTAGCAATATTTCCTAATGGTTTTTTATATTTCATTGAGAAGTAGAAAATTACAAAATCACTTCCACCAGAAGAAGACCCTATTTTATACAAAATTGAATAAGCATAACCTAATAATAACCCAGATAACGCTGAAAAAAGAAATAAAAATATCTGTCCAGATAATGGAGAATCTGATATGATTTGTTGATAATTAACAATAAATGTGAATTCTTTTGTATTTAGAAATGGGATAACTTGTAATAATTGATCAAAAGCCATAGATAGTGTAATATATATAAAAGATGACAATGTAAATTTAAGCCCGATCTTGAAAGCGCCAAAAATAATTAAAGGAATATTTAAAATAAAATAGTATATAAAATAAAATGAACCTTGTTTTGATATATCATTTTTATACGTTACAATTGCTAGAAACCTACATATTGTTCCAAAACCAAAAGAAAAATTACCAGTTTTACCGGTTGAACTTATCAAATAGTCAAATGTTATTGTTGTTAATAGGCTAGCCCACACAACTAAAAGCAATTCTTTTCAAAAACGTTTTTTGAAGTATTGTTTGATAAGAATCATTTGCTCTCTTTTAGATAAAAGATAACTCTCAATATTTTCAATATCTATATTTAATAAATTAGAATTTACTTTCTTTAATGATTCATCAATTTCTTCTTTTGTAAAAACATCCTTTTCAGATTCTAGAACTTCTTTTGTTGACACTATATCATCAACAATTCCATCTTTTTCATTATTTAATTTCATATTAATTTATTTTTCTTCTCACATATAGTTATTATATATATTATTTTATAAAAATAATATAAAAAAACTATTATTTATAAAAAAAATAGAGATTTATATCTCTATTTTAGTTTTAAGTTAACTAATACCTATTCAGGTTTCAATCTTACAGTTACTTTAAATGAACCAACTTTAATTGGATCATAGTCAGTTCTCATAATATCTACAACTGTGTATTTATTTGCAAATCCTTTGTTTCATGTACCAAAATTAATGTTTGAATTAATTTTATTTTTTGATTCAATTCACATTGAGATTCTTTTATTTCTCAACGCAGGTATCTTAGCAAAGATTTTTATTTTTGCAAATGGAGAATCAGTTTCTTTTAACATTTCATTCAAGTGTTTAATAACCTCATTTGATACTAATTTAGTTCCAAATGTTTTATCTTCAACAAATTCATGAGTAGCATTATTTGATATATAGAAAGTAATTGGCATATCAATAGTTACTAATAAGTTTTTATTAACAACTGTTGCACCTTCGTAAGTATAACTTGATTTATCTTGACATTTGTCTGCAATTGCTTTAGATATGTTTTTACACACATCTTCAATTGATGAGAAATGTTTTACTTTAACATCATATTTTGCTGATTTATTTCACAATAATTCATCATCGTTGATATCATAGTTTTCAAGAAATAACATTTTACGCAATCATTTCTTAGGAGCATGTTTTCATTCATCTTCCCCTAAAATAACTTTTGATGGTCCTTCTTCATCAAATTTTGGTTTCATTACTTCAATAATGTCCAAAGCTTCAGAAGTTTTTTCTTTCCCATCTACCAATAATAATGATGGTCCGATTCCAGATAGTAATTTAGCTGTATTTGCTTTGAATTTTGCAATTCATCCATCATGTTCTCATTCATATAATTCAAAAATAGCTTCCAATTCATCATTATTACATTTTGAAAAGTCAATTACATATTTTGATGATAATAAATTGAACAATCTAGCAACTAAATATTTTAAGGTGTTTGATGTTTCATACATTTTAAATTTATGTAATGGATCATTATCTCATGGAGATAATGCATTATTATACATAATTTTCAATGAGAGGAAACCTATACTTGATTTTTTTGCAACTTGTGCAATAGCACCAGCCTCAGTATCAATAACATCAATTGATTGACCATATTTGTCAACCATTTCTTTAAATTGTTTAGAATTATAAATTAACATATCAGCAGTTCCTATAATACCGTCTGATACTCCTAATTTAAAGTTTCTAATTTCCTGTACAAATTCATCGTTAAATGTAAATGCCTCTGGTTCATGAACTATTTGTCCATATTTAATATCCTTAAATACAGTTAAATCTGCATCACGGTAAATGAATTTTGTTCCCAATACTGTACTTGCTGTATCAAATTTATCATTTGTAGATAAAGCAAGATCAATATTAATTACAGTTTGCATTTCTGCATATTTTTCCATTAAATATGTCATCGCCATTGCTGCATTAGCCTTACCATAACCAGTAGTTGCGATTATGAAAGACTTGTTTTTAAACCTTACTATTTGAATAACAACATTTCTTCATCAGTATTTTTTTAGTGTTTTTATTCCTTCACGGTCTTTTACACTAAAATATGCCGTTGTTATGATTCCTATCATATATTCACCATTTCCTTTTTTCTACCCATTTTATATGGGGTGGTTGTTTATAAAGAAAAATTAACCTAAAAGTTAATATTTCTTGGCTTGTGAGTTTTTATTTTTTTTTTAAAAAAACAAACACTATCTCAACAAACAAGCAATTATTGAGATGTTAATATTATTATATCTAAAAAGTATATCATAAAGCAAGGAAAAAAGATATATTTGTGTTTTTTTTAATTTTAGTATAAATCGTAAAAAAAAAGATAATTGAACCAATATTTAGATATATTTGTCAATTATATGTAGATATTTTTTTATATAAAAGATATTAAGTCTATTTTTGCAATAATTTTAAATTAGTTATCGACTTCATTATATTTCTGCTTTAATTTATCTAATTTTGCTTTTGCTTTCTCTTTTTTCTTTCTTTCAAGTTTAGCTTTTTCTGCTTTTGTTTGTTTTTCAACTACCTTACGATTACGTCTTTTATCAAGAACTTGATTTAGTTTGGCAATTTGTTCATCACGAAATGCAATTTCTTCTTCTTTTAGTTCTCGCAAATTATCAAGAGTTTCATTTAAGGATTTAACAATTTGGGAAGTAGACTCTGGGTCATCTGGGTCATAATACATAACATTATCGAATATATCTTGTGAAGCTATATTTGGCATTCCACCAACAACCAATGAGTGAAAACGATTATATTTTTGTTTTAAATTAGTTAAACGAAGTCTCTGAACATTAGACATTGAATTTAGCATAAAATCTGAAATCATCAATAAATCTGCGCGTTTAAAGTCTTCCTCTCACATTTTATCCATAATTTGGTCAAATGCTGGACTTGCATTGGTTAACCCGTAAAATGATTTAGAAATGAATTTTAATAACTTATCTATATTTAACTTCCTTGCTAAAATTGTAAATTCCTCAACATCTTGGGCAAAATTGTATATCACAATATCCCTATCCCCTTTTAAAGCAACCTTAACAACTGCAAGTGCTAGTGCTTTAGCAATATACTCACCCGCCCCCTCCATTGAGCTTGATGTATCAATACAAATTATAAATTTTCCTTGATCAATTGGGATTGGAGCTTCATATTCTACTTCTTCAATATCGTGTTCAATAACAACTTCTCTTGATTCAAATAAGAGTGTCTGCAATTCACTTTCCACAAATTTTTTATAAAAAATAACTTCTAATTCTGGGTCAAAAAGATTTACAAGTTCTGAAGGCATTATTCTTTCAATATTATTTGAAGCAGTTACACCAACTATTTCTTCGGGATTAGTTGGTAGCTTTTTATATGTTGGATATGTCACAATTTGCTCTGTTATATTTTTTTCAAACTTATCATCTTCTCCGTTAAGACGACCTAGCAATTCAACTATTTTTAATATACTAGGGTCTTTATAAAGGTAATCTGCAAATTTTGCCACAGAATCAATATTTTTTTTATCTAATTCTTCATCAATTTCAACATTTTTTCCAAAAACATCATAAAAATTTTGATAAATCTTAGAATATGATTCATATTTTCTGATTATTTCATAAATTTCAACTAAAAAATCATATCGTAGATCGTCTGCAGCCTTTAATCTAAAATCTAGTATTCTTTTATTTAACATAAAAGTTCATGTTCGAAAAAATTCATTTAACCAATCTCGTCCTCTTAATTCAATATAACCGTTATCAATTTTTTGTTTCATTGTATCAATATACATATAAAATGGCGAATCAAAATCTTCTAATTTTTTTCTCATAACATCCAACTTTTGTGATAAAGATACTTCATCATATCTCTCGGATATAAAGTTAAAATACGCAATTTCATCTTTAATTGGCTTTGGTAATGGAATCTGTTTAACAGTTGAAAAATTACTTGCACTAAAAAAGTTATTAATTTTATCATCCAATTGCTCTGCTGCATGTTTGTTTTTTTCTTTAAAAAGGATAAAATCCTTATTCTCGATAGCTAATTCTTTTTTTTTGGCAATTTCTTCTAAAAATTTATTTTCGATATTTTTTTCATTGAACATATTTATTTCCCATTTTCCATATTATAGCATATTTATCTAATTATTTTTATCATTTATATATAAATGACAAAAAATGCCTTAAGCATTTTTTATCAACTGTGGATATAGAGATTAAATTTTATATAAATCTCAATTTTTATAAAAAATTTGCAGTATGGTGGAATATTATAAAATTTGTCATATCATATTTGTAAAAAATATTTAGTATTTCTATTGTTACAATAATTATATAATGCGCTTATTGCGTTAATCTTATTCTAAAATAAATTTATTTTTTCTTTGTATATTTAGTATATTTTTAAGAAAAATTAATATATTGTTAATGAAACACCATTATTATAGACCCCAGACACTGGCTGGAAATAGCTTTAATGACGAATATTTATTATCTGGTATGACATTTTTATTTTGATTGCTATCACCAACCTTAACTCAAATTCCAGAAACAGATCCGGATCCTGTTTGTAATTTAATAATAATATTATCTGAACTATTATGATACCAAGAATGAACATTAACTTCTTGCGCTGCAAAAACTTTAGATGCATCAGATGTATTTGAGACTGAAGAAATTATTGGACCTACATCCCCGCCTATGCTACAACTAGCTTCTCCCTTAATATCTATAGTTGCATCTGGAGAATAAAACTCATCTAAATTATAAATTATCGCGCTATTTCCTTCATCTAGGTTTTGTTCGCTCCCTTCAATTTTTGCATCGCCATTAATAGTTAATCCCTTTAGATTATCAAATCCTTGCTGTGGTTGATAAGCAGCGCTTTTTGAATATATAATTCCAACTGGTTTTGGAACAACATATACACCCCCATCCTCATTTGAACCAATATTTACAGAACCATCAACATTTACTTGCCCAATAATACCTGTTGTAATTGTATTAATAAATCCAACACCAGCGCCAACATCTGCAGATGCATATATTTGAATATCTCCATTGAAATGAATTTCTTTGTTTTCTGATATTCTTGTAGCATTATTTGCTCAATCCCCATATTTTTCACTTATAACACCGCATGATTCAGAAGTATTATCATTATTTGCAGTATAAGTAACTTTTCCTTTAAATAATATATTTCCATCGACTTCATTTGCTCAAGCAGCGACAATAACTCCTTTTCCAGTTACCTTTATATCACCATCAAAAGTAACATCCCCAACAATGCATACTTCACCGTGATATTTAAATGGTGACTCACTACCAGAATAATTATATCCATCAGCAAATTCTAAATTAGGAGCACTGTCTATACCAGAATTGTATAAATAACTATCATCAATTGATCTATTTGATGCATTTTTACTAACAAAATAATTTACAGAACCAGAAGTTTTTGTGTCTGAAATTGTATAATTTCCTGAGGTAGCATCTTTTCCAACATATGTTCCATAATAAATATCTAATGTAAAACTTTTCTCACCACTTGTAGGTGTTAGTGTTAGTGTTACTTTACCTTGTTCTACATCTTTTCCTTTTTGACCAATAAGTTTCATCATAATATAATATTTATTATCTTTTTTTTCTAATTTATTTTCAACTGCTAATATATCTGTTTTATCACTTGATATTGCAGCATCTGCTA
This sequence comes from Spiroplasma endosymbiont of Aspidapion aeneum, assembly GCF_964031045.1. Lineage (NCBI taxonomy): Bacteria > Bacillati > Mycoplasmatota > Mollicutes > Entomoplasmatales > Spiroplasmataceae > Spiroplasma > Spiroplasma endosymbiont of Aspidapion aeneum. The sequence continues at coordinate 748,448 of NZ_OZ034994.1, forward strand.
TTTGGTCATTATTATCAGCAGAAACACTAAATGAGTCAAAAGATAGATCATCATCGGTTAAATGAATTGATTTAGATAATGATTCACCTTGATTTGTTGGTCCATCTTGCCCAACATATGGGATTGAACCTCTTGTAAATGTTACATTATTAAGAGGCAAATCCTTTGATGCAGAATAATTAAAAATAGCTGTTGCACAACATACGTTTCCAACTTTATCATAAAATCTAGAAACAAAATGTATTATTCCGTCGTTAGCAACCTTATCTGTTAACTTATTAATATTTAAAGTTAAATTATTATCAGTACCAACTGAGATGTTATTAATTGAAAAAGCTGTTATTTTTGAAAATGATGTTTTTGAATCTAAGGCTTTAAAATTCTTAGCATTTTCCTCATTTGAAAGATCAAGGTTGTTAAGTTTACTCCAGTTATAATAGTTATCATCATCAGTACTTTTTGGATTATCTGCAATTGTTAATGTATCTTTATATTTATATCCAGCTGTTGTAATTGCATCTAAATTAGCTGCTGTTGTAATAGCTATAGATTGGGCTGCTGGTTTATCTATTTGCCAATCACTAAATTTAGAAGATAATGAATATTTACTAGTATACGCTTTGTCAGTATCTGAGGGTTTATCGAATTGTTTAGAATCTCCAGGACTGACTCTATTTGCACTATATTTAAAGCTTTGATTTGCATAATAAACCAAAGGACCAAAACTAAAACGAATATCTATTGTAATATTTCCTGATGCATAACTTATTGATGGGGTTGTAAATGTAAGATTAAGATTAAAAGAATTTTTATCTTCATCTGCTAATTTAGAGGGCTCAGAAAATTTTGCAGAGGCAGTAAAATCACCTTCACTACCACTACTAAAAGTTATTTTTGGTGTAACTGCTTGGATATCTTTTAACTTAATAGTGTTGGTGTCAAAGGTAACAATAAAATCATTGCCTTTTGATAAATCAAAACCAGGATCTGGTTTAGTTGGATCTTTTGGTTTAGTTGGAATTTTTTCTGCTATTGAAAATTGTTCCACTCCTTTAAAAGGATTAAAAGAAATGTCTCCGCTTTTTGAAGTATAATTTGCAAAGGTATTTGATAATGTGAAAGTAACTGTACCAAGTTTGTATTCTCCATTGGCAGAACCGGCAGGTGACAATCGTGAATAGTCAACATTAAGATATATATCTCCATTATCCTTAATTTCACAACCATTTAGCAATTGATTAATATCTGTAACACCATCATCTTTTGATTTCATATTAATTGTAAAAGTTTTAAAGTTCATTTTTACAAACTCTTGATAATTAGATAGATTTCCTACTTTTATTTCTTTATCATTTGGGTCAATTGTTTTTTTATCCGTATCTCAAGTAACATTATATTGTGAAAAATCCTTAACAGTTATATTAAATGAACCTTCTTTAATATCTATACTATTCAAATTTGTGAATTGGACTGTTACTTTTGTAGTTCCAGCACTAATTCCACTTAATTGGATTGTTTGATAATTTTTATTTGTTACATCTTTTTGTGTGTCAACAAATTTTGCTACTGAAGATTTCTCAACAATAACACTACAATTTTTAGTGTACCCATCTTTTTCTAAATCTGCAAAGTTTGCAATATTAATACTGACTGTTCCTTTAACCAAAACAGTGTAATCTGTTTTTTCAAATTTAACATCATTTTTTACTTCTGCTTTTTTTGGGTTTTTTGCTTTAGAACAAGAAACTAACATTGTTGTTGATGGTGCAAATAAGCTAATCGAACCTAATAATATCATTAATTTTTTCATTTTTCAATATCTTTCTATCTTTATATTTAATACATTGTTAATTAAACGCCATTAAGTTAGGTTCCAGTCACTAGCTGTAAATTCCTTTAATGATGGATAGTTAGTATTTGGTATGACCTTTTGATTAGCTGCTAGTGTCCCAACTGTAATTAAATTTGAAGAAACAGAACCAGATCCTGTTTGTAATTTAATAATAGTATTATTTTCATCACTATGAAATCAGTAACCAACTTTAACTTCCTTGAATGCAAAAACTTTAGATGCATCAGAGGTATTTGAGACTGAGGAAATTAACGGACCTACATCCCCTCCTATGCTACAACTAGCTTCTCCCTTAATATCAATAATTGCATTTGGAGAATAAAACTCATCAAAATTAGAAATTGTCGCACTATTATCTACATCTAAGATACCATAAAGTTTATCAAATATTTTTGCATCGCCGTTAATAGTTAATCCCTTTAGATTATCAAATCCTTGCTGCTGTTGATAACTTTCGCTTTTTGAATATATAATTCCAACTGGTTTTGGAACAACATAATCTGAAGAATCCTCATTTGAACCAATATTTACAGAACCATCAACATTCACCTGACCAATAATACCTGTCATAATTGTATTAATAAATCCAACACCAGCACCAACAATTGCAGATGCATATATTTGAATATCATTAATAAAATGAATTTCTTTGTTTTCTGATATTCTTACAGCATTATCACCGTAATTCCCATATTTTTCACTTATAACACCGCACGCTTCAGAAGTATTATCGTTATTTGCGGTATAAGTAACTTTCCCTTTAAATAATATATTTCCCTGAACTTCATTTGCAAAATCAACAGCAATAACTCCTTTTCCAGTTACATTTATATCACCATCAAAAGTAACATTTCCAACCATATTTTCTTCAGCATGATATTTGAATGGTGATTCACTACCAGAGTAATTATAACCATCTGCAAATTCTAAATTAGGGGCACTGTCCTTGCCATAATCAGATGAATAACTAACATCAATTGATCTATTTGTAGCATTCTTACTAATAAAATAATTTACAGACCCAGAAGTTTTTGTGTTTGAAATTGCATAATTTCCTGAGGTAGCATCTTTTCCAACATATGTTCCATAATAAATATCTAATGTAAAACTTTTATCACCACTTATAAGTGTTAGTGTTACTTTACCTTGTTCTACATCTTTTCCTTTTTGACCAATAAGTTTCATTTTAATATAATATTTATTGTCATCTTTTTTTTCTAATTTATTGTCAACTGCTAATATATCTGTTTTATCACTTAATATTGTAGCGTCTGCTAATGCGTCATTATTATCAGTAGAAAGACCAAATGAGTCAAAAGATAGATCATCATCGGTTAAATGAATTGATTTAGATAATGATTCGCCTTGATTTGTTGGTCCATCTTGCCCAACATATGGAATTGAACCTCTTGTAAATGTTACATTATTAGGAGGTAAATTTTTTGATGCAGAATAATTAAAAATAGCTGTTGCACAACATACGTTTCCAACTTTATCATAAAATCTAGAAACAAAATGTATTATTCCGTCGTTAGCAACCTTATCTGTTAACTTATTAATATTTAAAGTTAAATTATTATCAGTACCAACTGAGATGTTATTAATTGAAAAAGCTGTTATTTTTGAAAATGATGTTTTTGAATCTAAGGCTTTAAAATTCTTAGCATTTTCCTCATTTGAAAGATCAAGGTTGTTAAGTTTACTCCAGTTATAATAGTTATCATCATCAGTACTTTTTGGATTATCTGCAATTGTTAATGTATCTTTATATTTATATCCAGCTGTTGTAATTGCATCTAAATTAGCTGCTGTTGTAATAGCTATAGATTGGGCTGCTGGTTTATCTATTTGCCAATCACTAAATTTAGAAGATAATGAATATTTACTAGTATACGCTTTGTCAGTATCTGAGGGTTTATCGAATTGTTTAGAATCTCCAGGACTGACTCTATTTGCACTATATTTAAAGCTTTGATTTGCATAATAAACTAAAGAACCTGAAATAAAACGAATATCTATTGTAATATTTCCTGATGCATAACTTATCGATGGGGTTGTAAATGTAAGATTAAGATTAAAAGAAGTTTTATCTTCATCCGCTAATTTAGATGGCTCAGAAAATTTTGCAGAGGCAGTAAAATCACCTTCACTACCACTACTAAAAGTTATTTTTGGTGTAACCGCTTGGATATCTTTTAACTTAATAGTGTTGTTGTAAAAGGTAACAGTAAAATCATTGCCTTTTGATAAATCAAAACCAGGATCTGGTTTAGTTGGATCTATTGGTTTAGTTGGATTTTTTTCTGCTATTGAAAATTGTTCCACCCCTTTAAAAGGATTAAAAGAAATTTCTCCGCTTTTTGAAGTATAATTTGCAAAGGTATTTGATAATGTGAAAGTAACTGTACCAAGTTTGTATTCTCCATTTGCAGAACCGGCAGGTGACAATCGTGAATAGTCAACATTAAGATATATATCTCCATTATCCTTAATTTCACAACCATTTAGCAATTGATTAATATCTGTAACACCATCATCTTTTGATTTCATATTAATTGTAAAATCTTTATAGTTCATTTTTACAAACTCTTGATAATTAGATAGATTTCCTACTTTTATTTCTTTATCATTTGGGTCAATTGTTTTTTTATCTGTATCTCAAGTAACATTATATTGTGAAAAATCCACAACAGTTATATTAAATGAACCTTCTTTAACATCTATACTATTCAAATTTGTGAATTGGACTGTTACTTTTGTAGTTCCAGCGCTAATTCCACTTAATTGGATTGTTTGATAATTTTTATTTGTTACATCTTTTTGTGTATCAACAAATTTTGCTACTGCAGATTTCTCAACAATAACACTACAATTTTTAGTGTACCCAGCTTTTTCTAGATCTGCAAAATTTGCAATATTAACACTAACTGTTCCTTTAACCAAAACATTATAATCTGTTTTTTCAAATTTAACATCATTTTTTACTACTACATTTTTTGGGTTTTTTGTTTTAGAACAAGAAACCAACATAGTTGTTGATGGGGCAAATAAGCTAATCGAACCTAATAATATCATTAATTTTTTCATTTTTCAATAACTTTCTATGTTTATATTTAATACAAAACCTTGCAAATTTTTTATTACTATAATAAATGTATAAAAAACTAATAAAAATAAATGTAGATTAACATAACCAATTGACCTATTTTTATCACCTTATATATTATAAATTATTTCTTTATTTAAAATCTTATTTTTTTAAAATAATTGGGAATAATTTGAATTAGTAAGAAAAATAGAGTGAAATAAGTTACACTTGGTTTTTATATTTTTCTTTAAATAATTGATTATAAATTTAGCTAACTATTTAAAATAATATGATAAATAGTTATAAATTCCTCTTAACACTTCTCCAATTTGATGTATTCTATATGTTTCATTGATCAAGTGTAAATGTTTCTAATGATGCATATCGTTTTGGATGAAATTCTTTAGTCTTATCACCAATTTTAACAGTAAAATAAGAACTAAATCCAGCTCCAGTTTGTAATTCAACAACGGTTCTATAAAAAAAATTAACTAGAGTAAATTTGCTAATATTAATTGAATATAAAGAAAAAACTTTAGATGGATTAGAAGTAGATGAGATCGAATAAAGAAGTGGACCACCAGACACCTCACCTCCAATATTTATATTTGCAATCGGTGAGCAAAATTGATCACAATTATAAATTATTGCCCCATAATCATAAACAAGATGCTGACAACGGTCTATACTTGCAGACCCTTTTACATTTAATCCTTTAAGACTATCAAATCCCTGTCGTGTCTGTCAACTTGAACTTTTTGAATATATAATTCCAACAGGTTTTAGTTTTTGTCAACCACCTGAAGAGACTTGACCAGTAAACACAGAACCTTCAACATTTACCTGACCAATTGCACCAGTCATAATTGTGTTGATAATGCCAACACCAGAACCAATATTATCAGTTGCATAAGCTTTAACATCTTTCATAAAATTAATTTCTTTATCTTCTGATATTCTTGTACTATTATAAGCATCACTAAGATATTGTTCACTTATAACTCCACATGCTTCAGAATCTTTATCGTTATTTGCAGTATATGTAACGTTTCCTTTAAATAATATGTTTCCATAAATCTTATTTGCATATGAAACAGAAACAACACCTCTACCAGTTACATTTATATCACCATCAAAAGTAACATCTCCAATGATACTTGAATAATCATTAAATTTAAATGGTGATTCACTACCAGAGTAATTATAACCATTTGCAAATTCTAAATTAGGAGCATTATTCACACCATAATTACTTGAATAACTAACATCAATTGCTCTATTTGAAGCGTTTGAACTAATAAAATAATTTACAGACCCAGAAGTTTTATTGTTTAAAATTTCATAATTTCCTGAACTTGCATCAGCACCAATAAATGTTCCATAGTAAACATCTAATGCAAAGTTATTATCGTTATATTTAAGTGTTAGTCTTGCTTTACCTCGTTCTACATCTTTTCCTTTTTGACCAATAAGTTTCATTTTAATATAATATTTATTGTCATATTTTTTTTCTAAATTATTTTCAACTGATAATATCTCTGGATTATCACTTCTTATTGTAGATGTTGCTAACTTCTCTGGGTCATCGGCAGAAACACTAAATGAGTCAAAAGAAAGATCATCATCTGTCAAATGAATTGAATTAGATAGCGAATCTCCTTGATTTGTTGATTGGTCACTATATGGAATTTTTCCTCTTGTAAATGTTGCTATATTTACTGGTATATTTGATTGTGAATATGTAAATTTTGCTGTTGCACAGCACACATTTCCAATATCATCATAAAATCTAGATATGAAATGGATTGTTCCCCCATCGGTAACTTGTTTTTCTAACTTTTTAATATTTAAAATTAAATTATTATCAGCATTGACTGAGATTGTGTCAATTGAAAAAGCTGTTATTTTAGAAAATGATGTTTTTGAATCTAAGGCTTTAAAATTCTTAGCATTTTCTGATTCTGAAAGATCAAAGTTGTTAAGTTTACTCCAGCTGTAATAATCAGCATCGCTGCCTTTTTGATTATCTGCAATTGTTAACGTATCTTTATATTTATACCCACCCTTTACGATATCATCTAATTTAGATGATGTTGTAATAGATATAGATTGGGGCGCAGGTTTATCTGTTTGCCAGGCTTTAAAAATATTAGAATCTGAATATTTGCTAACATAGCCTATATCATTATCTGTGGGTTTATCATATTGACCTCCAGCGCTTACTCTATTTGCGCTGTATTTAAAGCTTTGATTTGTATAATAAACGAAATGACCCGAACTAAAACGAATATCTATTGTAATATTCCCTGATGCATAACTTGTTGGTGGGAATGTAAATGTAAGATTAAGAGTATAAGAACTATTTTCCACATCCACTAATGTAGATGCTTCAGAAAATTTTGGTGTTGCTGTAAAATCACCATCACTACCACCACTAAATGTTATTTTAGGCTTAGATTTTTCAATATCACTAAAAGGAATATTATCATTAAATTTAACAGTAAAATCTTGTGGGTTTTTTAAGTTAATATCATTTTCATTAGATTTCTCTATTGTAAAATTTCTAACTCCTTTAAAAGGATTAAAGGAAATATCTCCTGTATTTGAAGTGTAATTTGCTGATGTATTTAATAATGTGAAAGTAACTGTACCAAGAGTGTATTCTTTTTGTTTTTCACCCAAAGGTGGCAATTGTGAATAGTCAACATTAAGATATATATCTCCTTTTTCATCAATTTCACAACCATTCAACAAAAGATTAATGTCTGTACTATTTTCATTTTCCGATTTCATATTAATTGAAAAATCTTTATAGTTTAAATTGGTAAATTTTTGATATTCTGGTAGGTTTCCTACCTTTATTTTTTCAGCAAGTGGGTCAATTGTTTTTGTATCTGTATCTCAGTTAACTTGATATTGTGAAAAATCCATAACAGTTATATTAAATGTACCTTCCTTAACGTCGGTGTTAGCTAAATTTGTGAATTCAACTGTTACTTTTGTAGTGCCAGCACTAATCCCACTTATTTGAAGTGTTTGATAATTTTTATTAACATCATTTTCTTGTGTATCTACAAATTTTGCTATTGTAGGATCGTCAATAACAACACTACAATTGTTAGTGTATCCAACTTTCTGTAAATATGAAAAATTTGAAATATTAACAGTAACCGCCGCCCCGGTTAGAACAGTATAATCTGATTTTTCAAATTTAACATCAAATTTAGACTCTTCTTTCTTTGCCTTAGAACAAGAAATCAGCATAGCCGATGATGGGGCAAATAAACTAATTGAACCCAATAATATCATTAATTTTTTCATTACACGAATACCTCCTATATTATATAATATAAAATTGGTAAGGTTATTTAATTACTGTATTGAATAAGAATAAATAATAAACACAGCGAAAAGAAGCTTGTAAATTAATATTTATCTATATATATTATAATATATTTTTCCTATATAATAGTGATTTTTATAAAAAATATAACATATTGATAAGAATAAAATAAATCTAAGCGCGCCAAATTACACCTAGTTTTTTATCTTTTCACTAATAATATTCAATCCATTTCTTTCATTAAATTAATGTTTTATAAAATTTAAAAGGCGATTAAAAGCATGAGTTAAATTTTTAATTTTTTATTTTATTAAACTGTCCAATCTCTGTATATTATTGTGTTTTGGTCTTTTATAAACATTTAATTTGTTATTCGTTTGGAGAAAATTAAAATACTTTCATTACAAAAAAAATACCATAATATAAATGAATTATTAATTTTTATGTCCCATATTTACAAGACTAATATATTTTTAAAAATAGTAATTTAATATTTATTTTTTATAACAGTTGTTTAATTGTACTTTTTCTGTTGTTTTTTTAGCAATTAAATTCCTTTTTTTATTTTTTAATTTATTTATTCTTAATTTTAATTATCCTTTATTAACTACATTTTTGGATTTTCTAGCCTAATTTTTAACTTTTATAATTTATTCTAAAATAAAATATTAAAATTTTTTGCCATGCTCAAATAATACCGATTTGGTTTTAGAAGATATATATAGAATTTTACAATTTTTTCACTTTGGCATTTTTTAAATATTTTTGATAATGCATTTTTATTATTAGTTTTTCGTTATAAAAAAATAGAGGTTTATACTCCTTTTACCTAGTTTTCCTTATTTTTGCTATTTTTTTCAAAAATAAATTTATATTTTTTTAAATATCTAACATCTTGATTTATTGTCATCAAACAATAAATGTAAATATTATTAATAATGAATTAAGCTTCCTTTTTTTATTAGATTCTTAAATCCATTTTTTTAAAATAAATAATAGATGAATAGGAAATAAATACTGCAAATGTCATATTTATTGGTAATGTTATTCATTCTTGTTTTAGACTTTCATTATTAATAGTGTCATACACCTCTATTTTATATTGTGAAAGATCAGAATTGGCAGGTAAACTAAAATTTATATGCCTAAACTCTAATGGATTTGGTGTGATTAACATCATACCAATTTTATTAAAAATTTCTTTATTTGTAATCATCATTTGCAAAATATTAACAACTAGAAGGTAAACAACAATAACACCACAAACTGACAAAGATATAAAAATAAAGTCATTAAAAATAAGAATAATAAAAATAAATAATGAAGATAAAGCTAATATGAAGATAAAAAATGATAATCCTATTAAAAAAATTCTTCCTAAATAAATATTTGCATCACTTGCAAAAGAACAAAGTATAATATTAATTAAATATCCTGGTAAATAAGAAACAAATAATGCCGATCAACAAAAAAATATTTTTGAGAACAAAATATCATTTCTTTTAATTGTTGTGGTCATTATTTGTGAAATATAGCCTTCTCTAATATCAAATAAAATAGTAATCATTATAAAAGAAATACTACACATTGAAAATAAAATAAGTCCACATATATAATAAATTGTTGGAAAATAAGACCCTATTCCAGAATAATAATCACCCCCATTTTTAATAAATTCATTTGTATTATCATCACGAATAAAATTATATGTAGAATATGGGCTGATAGATTTATCTTTTGTAATTAAATAACACATTAAAATAATAAATAAATTTATAAAAAATCAACATATTGCAAAAAATAAAATCAATCTTCAATACCGATTAAACTGAGTTCAAATTATTTTAAAATTAATTTTACTAGTTAATATATCATTCATTATAAAATGCTTTCTTTTTTAAAGATTTCCCTAAATTTTGCGTTTAATGTATTAATATCATTTTCTTTAACCTCATATTCGTCAACTATACTTCCCTCCTTTAAAAATCCAACTCTATTTGAAAGAGTCACAACTTCTTCAAATATATGTGAACAAATAATTATTGTTGATTGATAATCATTTTTAAGTTTGGCTATCAAAGTGTTAAATTGTCCTTGCATAACAGGATCAAGCCCAGATGTAGGTTCATCAAGCACTAAAAAGCTTGGTTTGTGCATAGTTGCAGCTATTATTGCAATTTTTTGCTTCATTCCTTTTGACATTTTTTTAATTTTTACTTTTGTATCGATTTCAAAATGTGCAATTAATTTATTTACAAATTCTCCATCAATATTTTTTTTATAGTCTGCAACCAAGTTTAAGTATTTTATGCCTGTGAAGTCTCGATAAAGAGCTATTTCTCCCGCCACATAGCCAGTAAATTCCATAACTAAATCCCTATTTTTCCAAGCATCTAGATTATTAATAGTTATTGACCCTGAATTGGGTTTAATAAATCCCAAAATTTGTCTTATTAGTGTTGTTTTTCCAGCACCATTTGGTCCAACAATGCCATAAACTTGACCTTTTTCAATATTAATATTTATCTTAAAATTACCATTTTTTGGCCCATAAACTTTTGTTATATCCTTAATTTTGACCATATTTTATCTCCCCATTTTAATATAAAACTATTAATTTTTAAAACGTAAAATTTTTCTATACATATATTATATCCAATTTTTTAATTTTAATTAATTGTTTACATACAAATTATAAATTTAAAACAATTACAACAATTTTTAGTAAATAAAAATTGATTAATACATTTGATATTACTATTGAATTATAGACTTAGTTCTTTTTTATTAAAATTGTAAATAGAAAAGTATACAAATGGTCCTGCAAGACCAATATTTAAAAATACACTTACCACTGAAAAAGTGAGATTTTTTATTTTGGGTTCACCAAAACCATAGAACCCCACCTTATATTTTTCATCACTATTGAATATTGTAAAGTTTAGAATATTTGGGACAAGTGACTCTGGGGACAAATATTGTACTCACTGGTTATCTTCATTTATAAATGAAGTAACAAGGCACATAATTATTATATATAATGTAATTGAAATATTTACTGTTAATGAAAGATAATTTATTTCAGTAAATAAATTACCAATAAAAACATAAATACATGTTAGTAATGTCACGAATGCAATAAATGATATTTGATATAAAATAATTCTACCAATATATAAATAACAATCCTCTGTTTTAATTGCAGAATATAAGATTGTTAATATAAAAGTTGGAAAAAATACAATTAATGTTGCACATATAAGAAAACATATTTTTGACAATATTATTGTTGTTCTGTTGTATGAAGATGTCATTAACGTTGTTATGTGGCCATTAATAATTTCATTTACAATAATTTTATTTACCAATATTAGATTAAATAAACAAAATCAAACTAAGCCGATATTTTTATATACAAAAGTACATCAATGACCATAACCAAAATCAGAAATAGCCCCATTAATGGTATCTTGATAAAAATAATTATTAATAAATAATTTATTCATATTTGATACGTTGTTTAATATGATTGATAAGCTATTAATAAGAATAAATATTGTATTTATAAATAAAAATACAATCATAAAAGATATAATTAATCACATGTTCTGTTTAATATAATTTTTAATTATTTTTAAATTTAAAAATTTTTTATTCATTATGTCCTTACTATTAAATATCTAACAATATTTACATGAAAATAAGATTGTATATATAATTAAGTCTTATTTTCTTAAATTTTATTAATAACTATTTTTCGTAATTAAATGTCATTTTAAAATGCATTTCTCTTTCACCAGCACCATATCCATGTTGTTGAAAATCATGAACCTCTATTTTTTTATTATTTCTATCTGTATACGTTCATGTTCAAGTGTAATTAGGTCTTGCTGGAATAAAATTTCAAGTATATTCCTCAAATCCACTAAAATTACAATTTTTAAAAAATGATGTATCACCAGATCCTTCATCAATAAAATCTTGAATATCCACTTCTAGCACCTGCATATTATTCATGTATCCATATCCACCACCGTGGCTTTCATCTAATTGTGTTGAAAAATAATTATATTTTTAGCTCCTTCATCTTTTAGTTCCTTTATCTTAGATACTGCAGTAAAGATTAATCCTGTATCATCATAATAGCAAGATGATTTACCCTGAATATATTTATATGTTGATTTAAAAATAACATTATCCGATAACTTTTGATAATTATGGTATCTGTCATCTAAAGTTGTTTTTTTAATATTAGACATATTTCTATTATTATTGGTGTTATTTGCCAATATGTTCATAGAACAAGTTATTGCACATGGCGATGTTGTCATCACACATAATAATGGTATAAATAATTTCTTTCTCGTCAAATACTCCTTTTTATAATAAAACTACAATTAAATTATACCATTATTAGAATTTAGATAATATTTTTTTGATAAAAATAGAACTTATAAATATAGTTTGTAGTATACAACAAAACATACATATAAGAAAGAAATAATATTTATCTTATTAGTAAAAAGTAGCATAGAAAAATCTAAGTGTACTTGATTACGCCTAGTTTTTTTCTTTTTACTATTTATATTATTTACTCAAATATATACCAATCGAGATTCATAATATATATTTAGCTATTTTACTATTTTTTACCCTTTTATTACTTTCAAATTTTTCAGCTTACATATTTTTACAATAATTTTATTTTATCATTATTTTTTTTCTTTATAAAAAAATGGAGGTTTTATCCTCCAATAAACATATTTACCTTATTAATTATTTAAATTCATCACTTAGGTTTAAATAAGATTTTCTTAAATTTTATAAATAACTATTTTTTTTGAAATTAAACGTCATTTTAAAATACAATTTTCTCTCATCAACCCTTATTAGGATTTATAAATTTAACCTCTACGTCTTTTACGCATTATAGAAACAATTACAACTGTACCAACAACACCAGCAACAGCAATTGAGCCAAAAACTATATACTTAGCCAAATCACTGTTTTTATTTGAATTTGGCTTGGCGCTATAATCTCCATATCCAAATTTATCCCCCTTATATAAAGAGTTAATATTATAATTTTTATTTACCATTTCACTTGAATCAATCATTTGTTTTCGATAATTTGTTATTGTTCCTAAAAAACCATCTAATGCATGTCCAAATTCGTGGTCTAATGTAGTAAAATTATTTGGTGATGACCATCAATTAAGTTGGTATTGTTGATTATTTTTTGGGTCACGATAATCTTGTAACGATGATTGTGTATATGCAATATATGCAAATGTATTTGTATCTCTAGTATCAGTTATATAATTTGAAGTGAAAGCTAATGTATTAGTTGGTTTAGCGTTTGAATCACCATCTGGATTTAATGTATTTCCAGGACCAATAACAATACCAATTAAATAATACAAAAACAAATTTGTATCTTTGTTGCTATCTTTTACAGAAAAATCACAAAGTTCTAGTGTTGAGTCATATAATAAAATCAATTGATCTTTTAGGTCATTTATATAAGAACTATCTCAATTTCCGTCAGATGTCATAGCATCAATTGCTTTTTTTCATGAAATATTTGAAACATCATCCCCTGTGGTATTATCAACTTCTCCATTAAGAGTTAAACCTGTTAATTTAGAATCAAGATCATCAAATGTATTAAAGTAATCTTTTTTAGATTTTGAAATAAATGTATTAAACTCAGTTTTAGAACTATCATCAGCCTTGATTAAAGAATCATTCATAATTGTTTTAAAATAACCAATATTTGGGTCTGATATATATATCCCAGTTTCTTTTTCCCAACTTTTAATTGCACCCATATTTGTTGTTCCAAATATGTTATTTGCAGATGAATAGGCAATAGCATTCTGATATCTATAGTAACTAATGGCAGAATCAATATCTACAATTGAATAAATAATATATGCTGGGTTTGTATTTTGATTTGCAACAAGTTCAGTTGTAAGACCAAAAGCATAATCATTGCCATATTTTTTATAATATAAATCTCCAGCGTTTGAAAACTTGTTAGTTGCATTAGAAAAATCTTCACCAATTGTGTAATAATAATAATTTGATTTTTTACTTTCGGTATTATTAGTATTATAATCATTGTCTATAAAGTCTGTAAGTTTAGATGGCAAAATAACACTATTATCTTGTCCAAATGATAAATATCCATTGTAACTTTTTAATAAAGTAGGATAAATATCTACAAAAAAATGATTTAAAAGTGCTCAACTTTTGTTTTTAATTGCATCTGGTGTAGTAAGTCATTTTGTATATGACTCTGCTCAAAATTCTTGATAGCAAGTATTTGCATAGCCAGATACTGTTATAATTCCAGAAATAACTCCCATGTAAAAGTATTTATCATCAAGATTATTATTACCATCTATATTCTTTTTAATACTTGTAAGTCAATTTTTAATTATAGTGTTTGAACTAACATCTGAATTCTTGTATAAATAATATTGTAGAGCTAGACCTGATCATAAACAATTATTTGAATTATCACTTTCACTACCTTCGCCCCCATATCCTTGACGAGTTCCTGGTTCACCAGTTCATGCAGCTGCTTGAACCTTATCATCATTATAAATAGCGGGGGCTAAATCTTTATCTGGAATTTCAGAAAGATTTTTTAATCAATCTCTTTTGGTAGATGTGTATGTGGGTAAAAATGATGCCAATGCAGCACCTACAAACATAAAAGTTCCTGTACAAATTAATAATGTTTTTTTTATCATTTAATATTAACCTCCTCTTTAATTTAATATTAAAATTATATAATCTAAAAATAGAATATATATTTGAAAATTAGCATTTTATTTATTATTTGTTTGTATTTCTTTGTATTTGTTTATATTTTTATGTTTGTTTGTATTTATTTATTTTATATTTGTTATTTGTTATTTGTTTGTACTTTTTGTATTTAATAAAAAAAGTGTATTTAGATAGAATTAAAATACAACAATTCTTTTCTTATTATACACTTTTTTTCATAAATAAATATTTATTTTTTATTAAAAATTATTTTATATTTTTTTATCACTATCTTTAATTTCACAAACTCCTGCTTCTGTTGTCAGAATTAATCCACTAATACTTGCAGCATTTTCTAGAGATAGTCTAGATACTTTTAATGGGTCAACAATTCCTTTAGCAAACATATCAACTCATTTATCTTCAAATGCATCATATCCAAAATTATCTTTTTGTTCAATTAATTTTGCAAATATAACAGAAGCATCTTGTCCAGCATTTTCGACTATTTGTTTAAATGGTGCCTCAAGAGCTCTTATTAGGATATTTCTTCCAATATTTTCTTCACCTTCCAATTTAAAATCTTTTAATTTTAAGGCAGCTTTCACAAAAGCACTTCCTCCACCAGGAACAACTCCCTCATCTATAGCAACTTTTGCAGAATTTAATGCATCTTCAATTCTTAGTTTTTTCTCTTTGATTTCTGTTTCTGTTGGTGCACCAACCTTAATAACACCGATCCCACCCGTTAATTTAGCAAGTCTTTTTTGTAGTTTCTCAACATCATATTTAGATGTTGTTTCTTTAATTTGTTTTTGCAATATTACTTCACGAGCTTTAATGTCTTTTTTTGCACCCATTCCATCAATAATAATTGTCTCATTTTTAGAAACTATTACCTTTTTAGCTTGACCAAGGTCATCAAGAGTTAGTTTTTTTAGATCAACATCTAAATCGTTGCTAGCATATTTTGCCCCAGTTACAATGGAAACGTCTTCCAATATTCCTTTTTTAGTATCTCCAAAGTCAGGAGATTTTACAACACAAATATTGAAAGCTCCACGTACTTTATTTAAAATAAGTGTTGGTAAAACATCTCCGTCAACATCTTCTGCAATTATTAGTAATGGTTTTCCAGTTTCAACTACAGATTCTAAAATTGGTAATAATTCTTTGATATTTGATATTTTCTTATCAGTAACCAAAATATATGGATTGTCAAATTCAACAATCATTTTTTCTTCATTTGTAACCATGTACTGAGAAATGTAACCTTTATCAAATTGTAACCCTTCGCTAGTTGCGATTGAAGTCTCAAATGTATTTGATTCTTCAACTGTTATAACACCATCTTTACCAACTTTTTCTAAAGCATCTGCGATCAATTTACCTATTTCAGTACTTTTTGCACTAACACTAGCAACTTGGGCAATTTCGTTTTTACTATTAATTGGTTTTGAATTGGTTTTTAAGTGTTTTAGAACTTCTTTTGTTGTTTTTTCAATTCCAGTACGAATCGCAATAGGACTAACACCAGCAACAAGGTTTTTAATACCTTCCTTAACAATCGCTTGTGTTAAAACTGTTGCTGTTGTTGTTCCATCTCCTGCTAGATCATTGGTTTTTGATGCAACTTCTGAAACTAATTTTGCTCCCATATTTTCAAATGGGTCTTTAAGTTCAATTTCCTTTGCGATAGTAACCCCATCATTTGTAATTAATGGGCTTCCATAACTTTTTTCTAAAACTACATTTCTTCCTTTTGGACCAATTGTCACCTTAACTGTATTTGCTAACTTATCTATACCCCTTAGCATAGAAATTCTTATATCTTCTCCAAATATTATTTTTTTCTCTGACATATTTATCCTCCTTATTTAAATTATAAAATTAATTTTCAATTACTCCCAATATATCTTCTTCACTAATAAGTACATATTCAATATCTTCAAATGTAAACTTTGAACCAGAATATTGTTTATATATTACTTTGTAGCCTTTTTTTAATGACTTTTTATTGCCATCAGAAACGCTATCTCCCAATTCAACTACTAAGGAAATGTTATCTTGTTCATCTTCCTTGCTTTCTTTTAAAAAGATACCGTTAACTTTTTTTAAGGTATCATCATTTTTGTCATTTTTTAATAACACATTGTTATTTAATGGTTTAATCATATAAATAAATCCTCCTTTTAAATATTTGCTCTTAATTTGAGCTCAATTATAATTATAATAAATTTTTCTTTGTAAATCAACAAAAATAGTAAAAATACCCTAATATATATTTATTATTATTTAGCGTTTAAAATATAAACTTCTAAAAAATTTTAAATTAGCTTGTCTTGGATTTTACGTTTTCAACATAATCAAGAAGTTTATCTTCTGAAACCTTGTTCACTATATTTTCGATTTGTTTAAGTGCATCTTCTTTTTTAAATGTTGATTTAAAATATTTAATGATATTATCAAAAACAAGTTTATGTCCTTGGACTTTTTTAACAAGTTCCTCATATTCCTCATAACTAGAAAAATTAAATATTTTAGCAAATTTAACAATTGGCAATTGCTTAAACTTTAGCATAATTTGTGAAATATACAAGATTTTTTGTGGACTGACATTTTTATCAAAAATAGTTGTTAACATTTCATCTTTTATATTCTTTACAGAATTTGTATTATCCAACACTTCCTTCACTAACTCAATTTCATTAATATTTGATATTTTACATTTATAATTATATAAATAGTCTAAAATTATTGGGCTTTTTTCTTCTTGGGATAATTCCAAAATAATTTGTAATTGTTTTACATTTAATTTTAAGAGTTTTGTTTTAATTATTTGATTATCAACAAATTCTTTAAGATCAATTATAACAACTGTTTTATTATAATTTGGGTTTTCCCTTAATATCAATTTTAAAAATTCATCATCTTTTAAATTTGATTTAACAATTGAAAATAAATTAACAAAATAATTTATATCTTTTGGTTTACGAATATATTTTTTAATTAAATTTAAATCCATATTTTCATCAATAAAACTTATTAGAAAATCTAATTCACAAAGATTGATATCTGTTGGAAATAGGGCAATAATAAATTCTTTTCATTCATCAGATAATACTCCGTTTTTTTTATAGATTGCAAACTGAATATTAAATGGTAGAGAAAAATCATAAGTAGTTAAAAAATTCTCATCGATTATTTTATCGTTAATAGCATCAATTGTTTTATATATATTTGTAGAGTCAAAACGACTATTTGCTAAGATGCGAATATTAGCAGAAGATATTTTATTTTGAATAGCAGTTAACATTGCTCACATTTTTTTTGCACTAAAATTCTTATTCGCTAAAAATCTTATTAGACGCTCGTCTAATTTTTTTTCAATTCAACACTCAATTATTCTTCTCTGCTCACTATCAAACTCTTTTAAATTAATATCCATATTATTCTCCTTATATTTTTTTATTAATTTTGCTAACAATTTCTTTTATTTTTTTTGCTCCTTGGAGGATGATTTCTTCAAATTGAAACTTGTTATCTTGATATTTATTTAAAACATCACTCACTATCTTAATTGCCCCATATTTTATGCCAAATTCATCACAAATTTGAAAGATAGAACAACACTCCATATCAAATAATTCAATTTTATCATTTATTTTTTTTATAAAATTGTCGTACCCTTGTATATTATTTATAAATATATCACTTGAAGCAATATTTGCTTCCTTTACTTTTAAAACATTTTCAATATTTGATTGATAAAACTTTTTTCCTTTTGAATGCTGACCATAATCATATCCAAAAGGAGTGAGATCAACAGCAGAGTAATAAGCTTTTTTAATAAATAACCCATCAAGTATAGAATTACTCTCGGTTGCACCACATAAACCAATATTTATTATTTGTGTTGGTTTTAGTTTCTCAATAACTCACCCAGTACAAGCAGAACTTCTAGCGATTCCAATTCCACACACAACAATAAATGATTTATCATTTTCCCACACTTGGTAAGGATGTGCAAGAATTTTTACATAATCACAGCTATTTTGGAGATCTTGGACCTCTTCTTCCATTGCAAATAAATATACAGTTTTAATATTACAACTCCTTATCAAAATAGAAATTATATGTTTTAATTAATAATTTTCCAATTGAATCTTTTCCATTTTTTATACATGCTTGTTGATATTGATTCTTTAATAAAGATTTAAAACCTTCCTCAAAGTTAGAAAAGCACTGAGCTCTATATTTTTCAACACCATCATAATCTCGATCCGAACTTATTTTATCTGCACAAAATACTATTTTATCTAAGACAGTCATATTTTCACGCCCAACGGTGTGGTATATTATCGAGTCAAAAATCTCTTTATCGTTAACTAATCAGTTATTCTTTAAATATCCCCCACCTGCAAATCCATGGTGGATTTGTCATGGCTCTTTTAAAATTTTATCCATTTTTATAGATTTAATATATCTTTCTGTTTTTTCTACTGAGAATCTTTTTGCAATGTCGTGTAATGTGCCTGCAAATCTTGCTTTTTTAGGGTCATTATAATTAATATCTGTTGCAAGGTCATATGCAGCTTGACCAACATTTAGGCTATGTTCTAATCTTTTTAAATCCATTAAAACAAACAATCTTTCTCTGATATATAAAAGGTTATAATTTATAAAATCTCTAATATCCTTATGAACTAAATTATAGTTATTTAAATAAATTATGTCATCACTAGATATATTATCTAACTTAATATTGTTTTTATTTAAAAACTCCTTTGTCAATATTTGATATTGTGATAGGTCTTCAAATTCATCTAAAGTAAATATTGTTTCATCTTTATTTATCTTATCGCTATTTAAGATTATAAATCCAGGACATATTTTTTCGATTATTTTGACCCTATTTTCATATCCTTCTCGACCATTTTTTTCAATTAATAATAGGCCCAATTCTTGATATTGTTTTTTTAAAAACTCAATCACCTTTATTTCATCTTGTGTAATTGGGTCAAATCTACTTGCAAAATATACCATTTATTTTTTATACACATCATTAACAAAGAAGTCAGCAATACATTTTATCGGACATAAGTTAACAACATGATCCTCCACTATTTGTCTTGTTTCAATTGAAATTGTTCCATCAAAAAGAAATGTGGTTTTGTTTGAAACATTGTCTTTTATTTTAAACATCTTCTTAATTAAATCAAAATGCATTTCAATTAAAGTTACTTTATTTTTTATAATTGTATTAACAATTGCATTTTTTCCAACAACTAATTGGAAATCTTCACAATATAAACCCCATGATTTTGTTAATGGTAACACATTAACCCAATAAATAAATACAACCATCTTAGTATCGGGAAAATATATGATATCATCAACCAGGTTAAATAATTTTTTATATGTTTTCTTATTTTCTAATCAAAAGTAATGTTTTCGCATTGAGAGCCACTTTACTTTAAATCTTCGTGTGGCATTTATCGTCTCTTCAACAGCAATTTTGTTAATAATTGGAAAATACTCATTATAATAGTCTTTAATTTTATCCTTTTCAATAAATTTATATTTTTCAATCATCGTTGTTGTAAAATAAATTATTTCATATTCAGAATGAACATATTCTTTTCCATCTTGTTCAAAAAATATAAGTGGCCTTACAAATACGTGCAAATCATCAGTTTCTAATATATCCTCTTCTTTTATAGTCATTTTCATAACAAATGATTTTAAAATCTCCCGGGGGATTTTATTGTCTGGTCTTGTTGTGTCTGTTCTATTTTTAAGAATTGTTACAAAATCGTCAACCTCAAATGTGGATTGATATTCCAAAACATCTTGCATTGCTCCGATAACCATCATAAAATCATCAACAGAATAGGGTAACCCATCATAAAGCTTGATTTTCTTAGCAGCATTTGCAGCAGCATTTGCTATTTTTCCTTTAATTTCATAACTTTCACGAATTCTTCAATCTTTTTCACGACGTTTACGAATATCTTCGTTAATATCTTCATCACTTTTAACAATAATAATGTCAATTGGCGAGAGAAGATTTGGACAAAAATACGGTTTGCGAGGGTCCTCAGTTTCAAATTCAAGGCCATATTGATATATATTATCTGAAATTCTCACATATGTGTGCATCCATATTAGCATAAATATTTTTTTATAGCTTTTAATATCAAAATCTCCATTATATATATGCTTATCGTGATTAGAATAAAGCTGAAATGATTCTTTATTTTTATCTATAGTCAACATATGGAAATATTGCATTTCGCGATAAAAATACTTAATACTCTCTAGATAATCAGTATATGTGTACTTATTTTTTCCAAATGAGGGCACCGTAATAATGGGGTTAAAACTTGTTTTAACAATATTTCTTATATATCAATATTCCTGTGCTAATAGCCTTACGCCAAAAAATATAATTGCAGAAAAATGCGCTCTAATTGCAGGGATCTTCTTTTCATCTTTCTCAAGAATAAATTCACCATTACTACCAATATAATGAGTTGAATAAAAATCTATTTGGTAAAGAATTTTTTCATAAATTTTTTTTCTAAACGCACCAAGATCATTCTCATTTTCCTTTAACATTGATAACATCTCAATTAACTCTTCATCATTTATTCCAAAATAATTAAAGTAATTTAGTTCCTTTTCAATGTCACCAATGCCATCTATATTGCGATAGAAAAATAGTCTTTTTAAAAAACCTACATTCAAACCTTTTCCACCCTTCATATTTTTTTACATATATATTATACCATTAAGAAGTGATATTTACAAGCGTTAGATTAAATAGGGTTGAATATAATATATGGGGTATTTTCTGTTAGGTTTTAAAACAATTCTTGTTTAAGTATAATAAGTTAATCAATTCTTGTTTTTATAATATAATCTTGTTTTTATTTTTGGTAAAAAAAGAACACAACAAAAATTATTGTAGCTGGATAGGTAGTGATATCAAATATGCCAAAAATATAGATCATTCTATGTTTTTGGTGATAAAACTCCCTAAAAACATTTATTTAGGGGCTTTTCTTGTATCAAATTATATAATTTTGTAAAACAAAAAATCTTGTAAGCACAGGTCTTTTGCTAAAATCGTTTTTTTTGCTGTTTTTATTGATTCTAGAATCCCCTTTTACAAACTAAAAACATAATTTTATTAAAAATACATATACAATTAATAGTTTTATATCTAAACAAGAAAATAAATACAAAAAAAACATTTTTTTATGTTTACAACTTAGTTTTAATTCAATTCCGATAATTTTCGCCGTTTATTTAAAAATTAAGTATTTTTTACATGAGAAAAATAGAAATTTCATTTGAAGTTTTCTCAAAATTTTTAATATATTCAAAAATATTATAAATATTTGCTTATTTGTAACTCATATTTAACATACATTATTACTTATATAGTATATTATTTATTTTTATTTATAATTTCTAAAGATTTTCTTATATTTCAGTCATTTTCGATAAGAATTTTTGTTGCATATTTTTTATTCTTAATTAAAGATATAGTCATAAATATATCAACACATCTTTTTCTTAATTTTTCATTACTCGCTTTTAAATCAACCATTAAATTACTGTAAACTTTGCCTTTTTTTATCATTATAGCTGTTGAAATCATATTACAAATCATTTTTGTAGCTGTTCCAGCCTTCATTCTTGTTGAACCAGTTATAGCTTCGGGTCCAGTTATTATTTTTATATTTAGATCACATATACTATTGAAAATATTTGAATTAGACATACACAAACCAATGCTTAATAAATTATTTTTTTTAGCATATTTTAGTGCTGATACAACATAAGGGGTCATCCCTGATGCACCAATCCCTATTATTACATCATTTGCACATAAATTATAGCTACTAATATCCTCTGCAAATGAATTTTCTGAATCTTCAGCCCCTTCAATGGGATTCTTTATCGCTCTATCACCACCAGCTATTATACCATAAAATGTATTTGCATCATTATAAGTTGGCAAGATCTCACTTGCATCTAAAATACCTATTCTTCCACTTGTACCAGCACCAATATAAAACACCCTCCCATTATTTTTAATTCTGTCAAAAATTAAATCTATTCCCTTTGCAATTACTTCTAGATTCTCTTCAATAACATATGCAATTTTTTTGTCCTCGTTATTAATTAATTTAATAATTTCAATTGATGAACATTTATCAATATCTATAGTATTAATGTTTCTTTCTTCTGTATCAATGTTTTTAATCTTCATTATTTTCTCCTTTTAAGATTTAAATTTGCCCATTAATATAAATTTTTAATTATTCATTTTGCAAGTTTAGTTTTAAATGTAACATTTATCGCGCTAATATTTTTATATTTTTAAATTAAATATTTAGCCCCCAGTATAGTCTTTACACTTTTAGTGTTAATTAAATATAACCCTTATTAATACACATCATATTAAACTTTGATATTTTTATTTTTATAATTATGAATTAATTAAATCTAACTTTAAGAAATAATATTGTCACTAATATTATACACTCTTAGTAATTTTAATTTTTTTAACTTGCAAATAAATTGTCAATATAAATAGTGTTTTTAAATAGACAACAATTAAATAACTGTTTTAAAGTTATTATGTGACAAGTTAAATAACTATTTATAAATTGTATTTTATCTAATAAAATACTATATAATTTAGTGTTATTAAAATCTAATAAATTAAAATTCTTTCTGTTAACATCATATAATTTTTGTTTTTACTGGTGATCTTTTTTATTTTTTTTATATTAGTCAACAAGAAATTTTTTCTTCGTTTTTATTATATCTTCTAACATAGAAACATATTCTATGTTATATTTTTTGAAATATTTAAATACTTATTAATATTAATTCCTATATTAGAATTTAACTTTTCATTAATTTAAATCCACCCCTTTTGTACCAAATAAATATGTGATCACAAAGCTTGAAAAGTATGTGACAATAAGACCTGCTAAGTAAAATAACACACCAACTCAAACTTGCCCTGAGCTACTGCTAAGTAAAGGTAATGCTAAAAGTCCAGAACAACCTATAGCTGTTGTGCCAATATATATACCAAATAACGGAAGCATACCAATAAATAAACCGCCAACAGCCGCCCCTAAACAAGATGTTAAAAATGCGCGTAGTCTTGGTAGCATAATTCCATAAATTAATGGTTCACCTATTCCTAATATTCCCGGAAATATTGCACTAGCTATTTGAGCTCTCAATTTAGATCCTTTTTTTGCTTTAACAAATAAAGCAGCAGAAGAACCAACTTGTCCCGCACCAGCCATTGCAACTATTGGAAATAATGTATTTAAACCTGTATCTGATATTAATATTAAATATATAGGTGTAAGACCTTGATGGATACCAAAGACTACCAGTCATAAAAATATAAAGGCTAGAATAGCACCAAGTCATGGAGATAGTCATTTATTTGTTGTAATTTGTTTAAAAAAGAATGACATTCCTTTAAACATATAACCAGATATTGGTACAAAAAGAATAAATTGAAGCATTAAGCAAATAATACACACAAGCAATGGCGTTAAAATAAGTTTAGTTGAATCTGGAATAACTTTTTCTATTTCAACTTGAATAAAAGATGCAAATATAGAAATTGTTATAGCGCCTAAAATTGACCCAGTTAAACCATCAGCTTTTTTATCTCTAAAAATACCAACGGTAAATCAATTATTACTTATGTCATTAATGTGAATACCAATAAAATTAGCAGATGTTTTATTACTTTCTATAACAAATACATTAGCCACTATTTGCCCAAATAAGGGGGTGTACATTGACGCTAGGATTGCGCCAATTATTGGAGTCCCCCCAAATTCCTTTGCAGCATTTCACCCTATTATAACACACAGTATCTGAATTAGCAAAGATAATAATAGTGTAGTTATTTTTACTCAAGAAGTTGCTGGTGTTGGTAGACTTTTTTGCCCATAGGATGTTAATATAATACTTCCAATTGCCTGTAAAATTCCAGCCGCTAAGAAAGCGGGAATTAAAGGTGTAAATATATTACCAAATTTATTAAAAATAAAAACTAGATTATTTTTATTTTTATTTTTTAAATCAAATTTATTATCTATAAAATTAGATTCTCTATTTGCTTCTAAACTATTACTATTTTCATTAAAAATATTGTCTTGAATATTGTTCAGCTTATTCATTTCCAAAATTTTTTTAAAATCGCTAGCAACTCTATTTACAAAACCTACTCCTAAAACAATCTGAAATTCAGTATTGTTTATTATGACCCCGATAACATTTTTAATTGATTTTATATCATCAATTTTTATTTTATCGAATAAATCTTCATTAACCTTAATTCTTAATCTTGTCATACAATTAGTGTATGACATTATGCTATTTTGAAAAATATCGTAAATATCACTAGCGGTTTTAAATGAATCTTTCTTCTCTTTCATAATTTATCTCCCTTCTTATGGATGATTTAATTTTAATCTCATTGGGAAAAAATATTATAAAAAAAATAAATACAAACTAAGATGTCAAAAATTGGAATATTTATCTATTTATGAAGAGTTGTTCTAGTTAAAATATCAATGTATTTTTCCTTATCTGAATTTATAATTGTTAAATATATACTATCAAGGGCAAAAAGTAAAGCACTGCGAGAAGATGAAGATGATTGCATAAAAATAGATTCATTTGAAGCTACTACAATATTTATGTTAGAATTTAACATAACAGGATTATCAACATTTTTAGTTATTGATACAATAAATGGCTTATTTATTTTATTAATATTTAAATATTCTATAACCTTTAATATTTCTTCAGTTATTCCACTATAGGAAACAATAAAAAATAAATCATTAGATGTTAGTAATTTGCTTAAAAAATAAAGATTATTAACATCCTGAGATATATTACAAAATATACCAATTCGTTGTAATTTATTGTAAAAATCTCTAGCAATATTATATGTTCCACCAAAAGCTGCTATTACTATTCTTTTGCTATTTAATATTTTATTTGATATATCAAATATTTTTTTATATTGTGAATTTAGTAATTTATAGGTTTGTTTTGCTGTTTCAATATTTTCATTATATATATTTTCAACAATACTGTTATTTAGTATTTCCTTAACACCGCTTGTTCCTTTTTTAGAATCTGTAATGTTTTTAGAAATAAATTTTAATTCCTTAAAACTACTTAATCCAAGTTGTTTTATAAACCTATGAATTGATGACAAACTTGAAAAGGAATTTTTAGAAAATTGAGAGATTTTCATATCATATATCTTATCCAAATTATCAATGAAATATTTTGCAATGTAATAACTTTTATTATTTTTATTCATTGAAATATTTAATATTTCATCATATATATCAAATTGACTCATTATTTACCCCCAACAACAATAATTTTTATTTTGCCATCTGTTTCATAGATGAAATCACTATTATAATCATTTTATATTATTTTTGATTATAAAAAAGTAATAATTAGATCTTATTGGGTTAATATAAAATAGAATTTTTTATCCTATCCAATCTTTTTTTAAGTAATTATTTATAAAAATATGATACTCTAATATTTATTCAAATTTTGTTTCTTATATATTTATTATTTTATTTGATAATAATAATTTTTGAAAGTGTTTTTTAATCTGTAATTTTATTTGTTCATATCTAATTTTAGATTGCGATAATAATGCTAAAATCACCCTTTCAATAGATGAATTTAAGGATTTTCATTGACTGAGATTTAGAGAATCTAAATTATCTTGCTAATTTTGCTATATCCAATTGCTTATAATTTATATTTTCTTCATCGTTTTGTTAATATGAAAGTTATATTATGTTTTTTATCTATTTCCTTAATCTTTATTTTGTTGCATGATTTAAAAATGAAATTACTTTGTTTGTAGCTATATTTTTTTCATAAAAAAGTAACCTTTTTAGTACAAGGTAAATATTATTTCCTCCACCTATGTTACTTTTGTTTATTTAAACACAAAAAAATATCATTTTTTTATGATATTCAATACCATTAAGGTTATAATCTTTAGCGAATATTATCACTTTTGTTCTTTTGGTTCTATTTATCAAGCTTATAAATATCGTTAATTAGCATATTTGCCATAATTTTTGTTCTTTCTTCAATATATTCAAATTTTCAAGTATCAGAACTAATCACATTTCGCATTCTATCTTCATATGTAAAATTAATGTTTGCGCAAATAGATACAATTGAATCTTTTTCATATTCCTTTACTTTTATATCAAATTTTTTATTTCCCAACTTTGAATTTGATTTATGTTCAATTAATAGTAAATTTCCTAAATAATCTAAATATTTTAGATGTTTATTTTCTAAATCTTCTGCTGAATATCCATACATACCCTTATACATATTTTCTCAGTCTTTACTTAATGTTTTTGGCATTATATGTTCTATAGTTTCTTTTTCTCTAAAAATATTTTGATTAGTTGTATTTGATTTATTAATAAGATGATATTGTATTCTTCTTAAAAACGCTTCTTGAATTTTTGTTTGTAATATTTTATTAACTAATGACTGTTGAATTTCATCTACTTGTGGTAAAAAAGTATTATTGTTCAATTTATGTTTCTCTTCTTTTATATCTTTTCTTGATATGAAATTATTGATTAATTTAGGAATATTTTCTAGATCTTTATTATCACTTTTATCAATATTTGCCTCTAGAAAATCAATCATCATTAAATATGATTTTTTAAGTGATTGACCAGTACCACGCACTTGAATTAAAAATAAAATCCATTTCTCTATTGCAAATAGTGAATCTCTGAAATATTTTCTATTTTCCTTAGAAATGGTAATTTCACGACTGCCTTGATCTCACTCCCCAAGATTATCTATCAACCAAAAATAAACTATTGATAAATCTTTTTGTTCAAGATTTTGTAATTCTACTAAAGAAAAATTTAAGCAGTTGCTTTTGTTTAAATATTTTTTTGTTTCAATATCCATAAATATTTTAAAATATTTACCAATTTCATCACATCTTAATTTATATTCACTAAAATCAATATTATTATTTTTGTAAATTATTTTAAAATTTTTTAATATTGATAGTTTGTTTTTATCAATATTTTCATTACTACCCAAAATTGCGTGTTTATATGTTACAAAGTTATATAAAAAATCTAAATAGTGCATATCAACTTTATCTTCTTTAACATCTTTCTTATAATGGTCAATATCAAAATTATCGATAAAGGATTTAGTTATTAAATCTTTATTGGCTTTATAAGAATTATTTTCAATGCAATTAAATAAATGATTTTTTACCAAATCATAGCTACTTAGGTCTGTACCTTTTGAGTTTAAATCCTCAAATATTTCCATTTCAGAACTTTTTTCAATATCAAAAAAAATTTTTGCAAATACATATTTATTATAAAAAGTTTCATAAAAAGTATTAAGACGTTCATAATCAAAAGTACTAATTTCTTCATAAAATCAATTATAATTATTATACACATTAGTACCAAAAAACATATTTTTTACTTCATTTAAACTCTTACTTTTATCTAACTTTAAATAAAACTTTAATGCTTCTAATTCTTTCTTTTCTTTTGAGGCAATATATCGATAATCAATTTTACTTTCAGTATAATTAGAGTTCTCAAAAAAATGTTTTAATTCACTTGGAATTACAATAGTATTGTCAATATCTTGTCTTTTAAGGCTACAATATGAATTATAAATTGCTATTAATAGTAATAATGATGTTGTTATTCTTTGTTGGCCATCAATTACTCTTACCATTTTTTCTTCATTAGAACTTTCAGATGAAAATGCCATAGTTCCTAAATATGATGAATTTATATCATTTTTATCTATTTTTTCTAATATACTATAATAAAGATCTTTGCATTGGTCAATAGTTCAAACATATTTTCTTTGATATTCAGGAATGATGAAGTATATAGTTTTATTTAATATGTACTTTGCAAGATGAGCAGACTCGATTGCAATGCTTAAATCATTAAAATTGTATTTTTCAACATCTTTAATAGCGGGCATATTAAGTTTTTCAAAATAAATATTTTCATCAAATGGTTCGATATTAAATTTTTTATTACTGCGCTCATATATAATATAAGACATTATACAATAAAGGGCATTAAGAGCATTAATTTTAAAGGAAATCCCATTATTACCATATGAATACTTTTCATTATCAGCGTGAGCCGCTCTATTTCTAACATCACGTATAAAATATAAAGCTCTCTTGATTACATTGTTAAAGCCTGCGTTTTCTAACTCAGGATTTACTAATGATTGTTTGGATATAATTGCAGATTCACTATCTATGAATGCTTTGATTAATTTACTAAGCGACTGATTTAGTTGCGTAGTTATATTAATATTCTGATTTAATATTTTTTCTAATACTATCCCACAATCTATAAAAAAAGAATTGTCGTCTGGATTGCTAATTAATTTTTTCTCTATTTCTTCTATTTCTATTGCTATATTGCTATATTCTGTATCAAATAAAAAACTAAAATGTTTGCTCATATATGTCCCCCTA
Source organism: Spiroplasma endosymbiont of Aspidapion aeneum (assembly GCF_964031045.1). Taxonomy (NCBI): domain Bacteria; kingdom Bacillati; phylum Mycoplasmatota; class Mollicutes; order Entomoplasmatales; family Spiroplasmataceae; genus Spiroplasma; species Spiroplasma endosymbiont of Aspidapion aeneum. Next base: position 778,128 of record NZ_OZ034994.1, read on the forward strand.
TTTTATTAAAATTTTAAACGCATCTAATAAATTTTTGTTTAATTTATACTCTCTGAAATAATTACCTTCTTTGAAATTTTTTTTCTTTCTATGATCTGATAAATAACATTCAATTTCTTGATTATTGAGTTCTCCGTTATAATTTAAATTATATATACTAATATTAAATATAATATCTCTTAAGTCATCGTATATAAAAGAGTTAGGATAATTATTTGATATCATTTTTCAATTTTTTCTAATATCTTCTTTTTTATCAATGATTCAATAAGCTGCATTATTATAACTTTTTAAATCTTCATTATATTCTAATACAAGTTTATTTGTTTTTCAAGCATTGATAAAATCTTTATTTTTTTTAGTTATAAACTCTTTAAAGTTATTTTCAAATTTAAATACATTAAATATTAAACCTATTCTAATTGATTGATGTATAGTTGTTGCAGAACACGGCATTTTTTTTGAACTAACAATGTACTTTCCTTTATCATCTTGGCCATTTAGATAAAAACATTTTTTATTATCACTAATAAATGATTCAATCATTGAAGATATAGATGTTCCAATTCTTCAAAAATTCATTTCACTATTATAACCAATATCGTTATTTGAATAGAATAATTTGATTCTACTCATTAAATCAAAATTTGAATTGCTCATAATCATACCTTATTCTATATTTTCTAAATTTCAAATGTAATAAAATAAAACTATTAGTACATTGACAACAATAGAATTTCCAGCCTGTCTATATAAAATATCTGGTTTTATATAACTACATTCGTCATAAATTTTATCAATATCAATATCGTCAAAACCCATTAATAAAAAAGTTTCTCTTGGTGTTAAAAATCTATATTCTGACTTACTATCATCTATATAATCTTTAAGCAAACTATAACCTATATTAATAACACCTGCATTTGGGTGTCTATCCTGTTTTGTTGTTATAGTTCTAGAATATTCTCTCTTATTATCATTTAATTTTGGGTTTTCTTTTCCCATTTTTATTCTACTTTGAGTATTATTTGGGATTGAATTATAAGCTTCTTTAAAAAATTTAATATTTTTATAATTTGTCCTCAGATACGAATCAAGCTTTGTATTTTTAAATATAGTATTTTTTAAACTCTCAATCATAATATTTCTAAAAAGTGATTTAGTGTCAATAGTGTTAGTATATTTATTTGTAAAGAAGCCAGTATCTATTTTTTTATTTAATGTGCTTATTGCAAAAACCCTATTTCTAGATTGTGGTATACCATAATCTTTTGCATTTATTTTCATCGTTGCTGTCTTATAACCATATTTTTCACTTAAATTCGATATTCATTTTTCATAATCAACTCTATGTTTTGGTGAAAGCATATTAATTACATTTTCTAATAATAAATATTTTGGTAAGCGATTAGTTACTTTTAAAATATCTAAAATTTTTTCAACTTGTCATAACAAACTTGACCTTGTATTTTCTGATTTTGCCATTCCAAAATTTTTACCAGCATTAGATAGATCCTGACATGGAAATGAATAAGTTAAAAGATCAATTTTTATATTTCCAATTTTAGAGAATATTATATCCTCATTAATGTCTGTAACGCTTCCTAAATTATTATTTTTTTTATAAGACCAATAAAGATCGCTTATTTCATTATCAGATAATTTATTTAAATTTTTTGCAGGATTTTTTGAATCAAACGAATGTGTAAAATTATTTAAATATTCAAGTTTCTCATTTATATCAATAATATCATTTTGTTCTTTATTATTATGAATTGTATTATATACTATATTAGCTCAAATATCTCACTCACTTATGGCAATAACATCAAAATTAGTTTTAAATTGTTTATTTAATATTTCTAACGCTCTTCTTTGTGCTCCTATTCCAGAGAATAACTCTAGTACATTTATTTTCAACTAAAAACCTCACTTAGTTATTATCCTGTAAAAAAAAAAAAAAAGCAAGGGGATTCTGCTGTAAAATTGGCTAAAAATTTATATTATCTATGAAATTATCACATATTGTTAATAGTTCCTAATTTTTTATGCACGAAAAGTTTAGTGTACGGGTGATAAAAAAAATAAAATTTATTTTTTAATAGATTGAAAAGTTAAAAATTAGTAAAAAAAATATTAAATAATTATTATTTTATACACAAAGACATGATTTAAAAAAGTGTAAAAAGCAAAACGAAGATTAAAACAAAGATTAAAATATAAAAACTGGTTCTTATTCGGTGTATATATAGACTAAATTGGAGTATATAAAAATACTCGAAAGTTATTCAAAAATTAGATGGTATATCTAAATATCTCACAAAAATAATTTTTCTAACTATATATAAAGAGATAGATTTTTAGCTAATCTTTCATAAGAGGTTCTCAATTGTATGAAACAGAAAAATAATTTTATAGAATAAATTTCTAATTCTGACTTTAAAAATAATTTGTCAATTAAAGATCTAAATCACTAAATAATTAACAATTTTATTAATCATTTAAAAACTACTTTAACTTTCTTTCATATTAGCAAAGGTAACCCTAAGGGAGGAAATAATATTTACCTCTCACTATTAGAAAGGTTACTTTTTTTATGAAAAAATATAGTTACAAAACAAAATATCAAGCAATATTAGACTATTCAAATGGAATGAAAATTTGTGAAATAGTTAAAAAATACAACATAACTTCTGGTGCACCGCTTATTTCATATTGGATTATTAGGTATAATAATATTGAAGAATTAAAATTATCTTCAATGAAAGAAGAAGAATATATGACAAAAATTGAATCTGAAGAAATATTAAACAATAAAAAAATGAAAAAACTGAAGCAAGAAAATAAAGAATTAAAATGGGAAAATGAAAAACTTAAGATGCAAAACAATGTGCTAAAAAAGTTCGATCCTTCATGACAGATGCGTGACATGAAGGAGAAGATGACGACTAACTCATATAAGCATCATTCATTTTGTGAAATATATATAAAGGAATTTAAAAGGGCTGCAACTGTTAAAAAAATGTGTGATGTATTGGGAGTATCTGTAAGTAAATATTATGCATTCAAAAAACGTTTTAATTTGTTAAAAAAATCGGAATTCAAATACTGAAATTATCCACCTTTCATCCCTAAATATATATCAAAAGCTAATCCTAATACAGAAGATATGATTACTAAATTTTATACAGCATTTAATGCTCCTGGGAGTGCTTTTACAATAAATAAGTGGATAAAAACTACATATAATGTTAATGTTAGCCGAAAAATCATTCGAGATTACCAATTAAAATACCCCTTAAAATTTCCTGTAGCTGTTCCTTGAACTAAGAGAAGTAAGGCAGTGCGAATTAAACAAAACATTAGAAATGATTTAATTGGAAATGATACATATACAACATGTCCAGGACAAAAAATTGGTATTGATGGAACTTGATTTAAAGATCTATTTATAAATGGAAAAAGAACTAAGTTATTATGTGAAATTGCTTATGATTGATTTACTAGAAAGGTTGTGTCATATTCAATCGGTCAGGGTGAAAACAAAAAAACTGTTGTTTCAACATTATATGGTATATCTAAATATCTGTCAAAAAATGACTTCACAAATTGTATAGTTCAAATGGATAGAGGTTCAGCTAATCTTTCCTATGAAGTTCTAAATTATGAAAATCATTAGCATAATTTTATAATATCAATGTCCGATTCAGGTTTTAAACACAATTCATCAACCGAGGCATTAAATGGTTGAATTAAAGAACAATTCTATTTATCAGTTGGAAATCACTTTAATTCACTTTCAGATTTTTACAAAACATTCAAAACATTTATTAAAAACAAAAATTTATTACAAACTTATATTTACAAACAAAAAAGAGGTGAGATATTTATTTAACTTCTCTCCCCTTAGGGTTAACCATGCTTATCATTCTATTTTACAAATATATTTTTATTTAGAAATTTTGATTAAACACAAATTATTTAACTGAATATTTATGATGCTGAAAAATCTATTGTTGTTTTAATCCAAATGTAATCTTCTAATAACGTGAAATATTTAAGAATAGTTATCCAATTTTAATATTACCATTATATTTTAGTAAGAAGTATTTACAAGCAAGGGAATAATTTAAAAGTTTATTAGAAAATATAATGGTTTTTTATTAGTTATAATGGTATTTATTAATAAATAAGGGTTTCTAAGAAAGAAAATGTATCTGCCAATAATAAAAAAGAAGATTTTTTTACAATTTAAAAAAGAAATTAAAGATGTAAACGTATATTAGAGATTTTTCAATAGTTAGTAAATATACTAGATCTTAGATATAAAAAAATAACTTTAAAAATAATAAAATATCACCCCATTAGAAGCGATATTTGTTTATATTAATAATAAATATTATATACTCGATAATCAAATTTAAGCTATTTTTACTAGTAAATATTGAGTTTATAATTTTTTTTAATAAGAAATTAACATATTAAATGTTCCATCAGTATCTATTGATGTGAATGAAACATAAAATATTTGGTCAGTTACAATGTAAGAATCTTGAAATTTATCCCCTATTGTATAATTATTATCTTCACCTTTTATAGCCTTTGATATACTTATTACATTATTGTGAGATATACTTGTTCCCTTTACAGAGTTAATATATTTATTAACTAAATTAGAATATGTAGATTTAGAATAAGACAAAATAGTTTCAATATCATTTGCGCTAAATTTTATACCTATATCTGGTAATTTAATTTCTGAATTATATTTGCTATCAGTATAATTAATATCATTTTTAACATCATAGTCAAAATTAATATCTATAGTATATTTTGATTCCAATTGAAAATCAGCAAACACTTCTTCTCCATAACTATTGAAATTTTTTATTTCTTCATTCCCATTTACTAAAATCTTGACAGTATTTGAGTAAGAATAATCACCATAACCGACACTTTCTGAATGTGCTATTGCAGATTTGATTTTTACATCTTTTTGAAATAATCAAGACACATCATTTATTAATTGTCTTCTACCATAATTTGCTGTAGCAGCAAATTTGCTTATAGTTGATTTTAATTCTATGTTTGAAGCTTTGTTTTCTACAACTCATTTTTGTATATCATTATATTGTTTAATTAATGAACTAGTATAATCAGCGTCTCCACCTACAAATTTTTTATTTTTATCAATTCAACCAGAAAATTGAAATACTAATGTTTTTTCACCAGAAATACGATCCTTTTCCTTTAAATTATAATTTTTTATTCCATTATTGTCAATTTTTTGATGATTATTAATAGGTGTCATGGCCATAACATTTGATGCTCCACCAGCCATAATTCCAATAGATGCTAGAAATCCTAATAATCTTTTCATTTCTTCCTCCTGAGTGGTAGCTTTCACTACACATTATTATTATACACCAATATCTTGATTTATTATAAATTTATGTACAACCTCATTAATTATAAATAAATTATCACAAATATAATAAAAATAAAGGACCCGCTAGTGTGCTAAATTACAGCTATTTTACTCTCTTAAATGCTAGTGCTACTTGTGGATTATTAATTAGAAATATTTGCAATCAAAAAAATAAAAATTTATTTTAAATAATTAATTAAACAATTATAGCCTATTTGAAGAGGTGTAAATTTCATTAAAATTTAGGGTTTAAAAGGGTTTTTATTTATGTTCAAACTATAATCAATCGAGCTCCTCTATCTAAAAATTTACTAATCAATTTTAGAATCTATCTTATTTACAATAAGGTTTGCTAATTTTTTGCTAGACTGAGGATTTTGACCGGTCAAAATTAAACCATCCTCAATCGTGTGGGCAGAAAAATCATCGGTTTTGATAAAGTTTGCTTTTTGTTCTACTAAAACATCTTCTAAAGAAAATGGAACTATTTTTTCAAGTTTTGCCTTAATTTCTTCTGTATTTGTAAAACCGGTGATCTTTTTATTTTCTACTACTCATTTGTCATTTCTTTTAACATTACATAATGCAGATAATCCATGACATACAGCAGCAACATATTTATTATCATCTAAAAACTTATTAATCAAATCACTAACAAGTTTTGAATTTGCAAAATCTACAAGTGCACCATGGCCACCAGCAAAGTAAATAGCATCAAATTCATCTAAATCAAGGTCTGTTATTTTTTTTGAATTTGTGATTATTTTTAATTCCTTATCATACTTTTCTAAATAATCATTGTTAATAGAAATTTGGTCAATTGGAATATTGCCCCCTAATAAACTGCTTATTGTTGTTTTAAAATTGTTAGCATTAAAAATCTCCCATGGTTCGATAATTTCATCAGCTCACAATCCTGTTGGGTGTCCGTTCATATTATTTGCATTTGTACCAACAATTAAAATATTTTTTTTCATAGTTTCTCATTTCTATATTAAATTTAAATTTTTTAAATAATTTAACTAATAGTTAAATAACAATACAATAAAATTCAATACCAACATTTTTGTTAATATTGAATTTTAGGTTGCTATATTTATAATTTTATTAACTATTTGTTGCTTTTGCTAAATGGTTTTCAAGATATAATGATTTTTGCATTGTATAATGTTTTCTTGCGTAAATTGTTTTTAATGTTTGTGTTGCCATTTTAACAATAAAAATACCTCTCATTATTTCAAGTTGTGCATAGAAGAAGTTAAGACCACTTGATAAAATTCCTTTGCTCTCAAAGATTGCCGAAAACATTCTAGCAATTCCGCTCAATATTGAAAGTATTGACATTCATATTGTCACTACTAACCCAATTGTGATAAATATAATATTTATCATTGCGAATAAACCTTTAAAAAATCCTCCAGCTGAATTACTTTCATATATTCCATCAATTCTATCTTTTTTAAACAATAGAACGTTTATTAAACCATAAATAAGGAATATACCTGGTGCAATAGCTATTTTTAATAACATGTTATTTGTAATATAATTATTATTTAATACATACATTCCAGCCAAATCAATGAAAGCTAATATTCCAATAATAGAACATATTATTCCAGTTAATTTAGATAAAACTATTTTTGTAGAAGATCTTGTTGTAGATTCTGTGTTTGGAATACAATAACTAATAATTAATGGAATTAGAAATTGACCTCCCAATATCCCAAAACAAACTAGCGCATATTTATTCTCCATTAAAAATTCATCAGAGAATTTTAATAGATACAAAATAAGTATAGCAGATGAGATTCCACAAATAAATATAAATTGCGCAACATAGATTAGAGTAATTGCATATTCCCTAGAAATATCAGTATTATCTTCTAAAATGTTTGATTTTAAATAAAATGTTGCAGATATTAGAATTGCTCCCAGAATTATATAAATTATAGAAAGACATTTAATTCAACCTTTACGTAAATGGTCATGTTGATAATATTTTCGTCTCATAAAATCACCTCAATCTAATTATATCATATTTATAAAAGGTGTGATAATTTAATAAAAAATAAGATTAAATATAAATTTATTTATTAATTAATAAGTTGTAATATTTTCAAATTCTTTTAACTTGTAGTTGAAAAAAATAGCAATATGAATGTCATAAGTAATTTTTTATATATAATTAAAGAAAGGGAAAAAAATGAAAGAAAGAAAGAAATCTAGTTCAAAATATATTAAAGAAAAATTCACAAACCAACTATTTAGATATTCTAAACTAGATAATCACGATCTTTTAAAGGAATTAAATATCCCAGCTTTTGGAAATAACAAGTCTAGAAAGAAGAGAATATCAAAATTTGGAACAAATATTAGTCAAAAACCTAGATTTAGTTTCTTAAAAAATAGTTTATTAGTTTGTATTCAACCTTTTAATCTTTTATTAATTTGTCTTATCATCCTTGATTTTTTAACTTATTTTGTTATTAATAAGGACCACCAAGATATTGGAGAGATAGTATCCGCTATAGTTTCGATTATAATTTTTTGTATGACATTTACAATCAATATAATTGAGCGATATGAGGAATTTAAGTCAGAACAAATATCTCGTGAGATGCAGGTTAATAACTATTTTATTATTAAAAATGAGATCCCACCTATTGATGAAATAAGATTTGAAAAAATAAGCAACGACCTCACACAAATTAAATATGACAAAATAACAAATGGTGATGTAATAATTTTAAATGTTGGAGATACAATACCATGTGACATGAGAATTTTATGATCACATAATTTTAAGGTAAATGACAATCTTTTCCGTGGAAAGGATATAAGAGTTGGAAAGAGTAATAAATATAAAGATGTTGAAGAATTTTATGATTTAGAAAATATAATATTGGCTCACTCATATGTTACTGATGGTTATGCTATTTGTGTGGCAATAGAAATAGGTAAAAAAAGATTATCAAACTATGTGGACCATAATTTATCGAAAGAAAATAAGAACTTTTATTCAAGAGGAATTACAAAAATAACAAAATATTTACTTTTAAGTGTCCTTATTGTTTTTCCAATAATTTTTCTAACTTCATATTTTACAACAGTCGAGAGTCTTAGAGTAATTCTTGATACACTTTTATATTCAATTACAATTGTTGTTTCCCTTATACCCGAAGCTCTTCCAGCAATTATTGGTTTTATTCTCCAAAATGGAAGCAAACATATTAAAGATGATAACATCATTGTTAAAAAACTAGATACAATTCAAAATCTAGGTGCAATGGATTTATTTATTAGTGATGTTAAGGGGGTTATTACAAAAGATAAACCAACCTTGATAAAGGGGATAGATATTAATAAAAATAAATCTGATAATGTAATGAAATTAGCTTATTTAAATGCCTATTTTCAACATTCAATGCATTTTCATTATGAAAAGGCAATACTTAACCACTATGAAAATGTCCCCGATTTTGTTAAAGATTACCAAGTTTCAAAAGAACTTTATGTATCATTAACACAAAAGAATGGAAGTGTTTTCATTCGAAAAAACAATATTGAATTAAAAATAGTTGTTACTTCACTTGATGATATTTTTAAATCATTGGAAAAATATCGCGACGGTGAAAATGTATGGAATATCTCAACAGATATCTTATTTTTAATAAATGGATATTGTCGTGAAATTTTGGCCCAAGGATTAGAACCTCTCATTGTTGCAACCAAAGAAATAAATATAAATAAAAAAGAATCACAAGATATATTAACATTTGAAGGTATTATAGTATTTTATGATGAATTACGAGATGATGCTCAAGATGCAATGTTTATGTTTGATAAATATAATGTAGATTTTAAAATTCAATCAAATGATAGTATGGATTATCTAACTCATATTAGTTCATTAATTGGGATAGATAAAATAAGTCCTTTAGATAGTCAAGGGTTTGCAAAAATGAATGCAAAAGAACAGTGATTTAATATATCAAACACAAATATTTATAATAAGTTAACCAATATTCAAAAAGTTCAGGTTATTAAATCTTATAAGAAAAATAATCATGTGGTAGGATTTCTTGGGGATGGAAGAAGTGATTTACAAGCCATAAAAGCAGCGGATATAGGAATAACACCCAATAACTCAATGCCTCTTGCAAAAAGATTTGCAGATATAATAATTTTGGAAAATAAATTAACAACATTTGATAATACGATCAAATGAGGTAGAATTACATTCTTAAATACAATCAAATTTTTAAAGTTAGCAATTACAACAAATATTGGTTTATTTCTATTTTTAGCAATCAATGGAATGTGATTGACTTTTGTGCCAATGACAAATATTGACCTTTTAATTCAAAATTTACTTGTTGATATATGTTATATTGCTTTTATGGTTGATAAAGTTGATAATGAACAACTAGCAAAACCAATAAAATGAAGTAAACGCGAGCTTGTTATCTATGTCTTTATAAACTCTATTGTCCAACCAATAATATCAACAATGAATTTGGTTATTATTTGTTTTGGTTTGGATTGATATAAAGGTCAAAACACAACATCAGAAAATATAAAATTAATTCAATCATCAGTGTTTGTGGAATCTTTTATAACTAAAATTCTCTTATTTTTTATTTTGAGAACAAATAAAATTTTATTTTATAAGGATAAACCAGATTATCGCTATACACTAACTATGTCTATTATTATGTTTCTTGTAGTTTTACTACCTTTTATTCCTGGCTTAAATAATACTATTAGCTTAGAAAAATTAAGTATTTCATTTATTCCGGTAATGGTTGGAAATATTGTTGGATGTATTTTTATTTCCTCATTCATAAAATATCTATATATTAAATTATTTAAAGTATGATTATAAACAAAATAATAGTTTAAAATAAATTACATATAAAGCTTTTTAGTTTTTTCGTCTAAGTTTGTTGTGGCATTTTTCTTTAAAATGTCTATTTCTTTTACAAATATCCCTACTTCTGAATTGTAAAACTCAATTAAAACATTATGCAGAACGACAAGATCAATAATATTATACTTTTTCTTTATTATTGAAGAATATTTTTCTCCTTTAAGATCTTTTAACATTTCGATAAAAGAATCTGGTTGGACAACCTCTCCAAGGTGCAAACAATAGTAACAAACAAAACCCTTATTTACATAATCAAATCTAGCTATTAGTTTTTTAGGAAATTTATTGCATCTTATACATTTATTTAAAATTCATATATACCCTGTAAAAGATATTAAAAAGCACAAGAAAAATAAATATGCTTGAAAGGTATTTTTATCATTTCTTAAATATTCTAAATACTTTATTAGTGTATCATATATAATTGCATTTTTTTTAGTCCCTAAGTATTCCCCATCAACTAATTTTGAGAGAATATCAACAGATATTTTTAAATAAAGATAATTCTGAATGTTTTTTGCAATTTCTATATTACTCTCTATGATATATCCAGTTTTTAATTTAGACATACTTTCTTTTTTTCTAGCCTTAAAGATTTCAAATTGTGATATTGACATATCTTGAATAGCATATCTATTTTTAGATTTCATTGTATTTACACCAAGTGCATATATTGACATCTTACCAAATTCGCGAGAAAAAACAGTGATAACTTTTTTATTATATTCAATATCTGAACTATTTAGAACGATTGCATTAATTTTTGTAAAACTCATAATTAAATTATATATAAATTAGAAAAAAGAATACAAAATTTAGATAGAAAATTATAAATCAAATTATAATTAAGAGATCTCATCATAACCCATTTTCTTTAAAAGACTTCCAGATCTTGTTCAATCTTCTTTAACTTTTATATAAAGTTCTAAATAAACTTTACAATGTAAAAAGTCTTGAATCTTTATTCTAGCATCTGTACCAATGGATTTTAATTTAGAACCCGATTTTCCAATTAATATTGGTTTCTGAGAATTTCTTTCAACAAAAATAGTTGCATTAATATAGAGGGTTTTTTCTCTATCCTCATATTTTTCAATTAGCACCGCAGAAGAATGTGGGATTTCTTGTTTTGTTTTAATTAATATTTCTTCACGAATAAGTTCTTTGATAATAAATTTGTTTGTTCTATCAGTTATTTGTTCAATTGGATAATATTGGATGTCGCTATATGGAAGTGAATTATAGACTTTTTCAATTAATTGATCAAGGTTTTTATTTACTGGAGAACTTATCTTAACAATATCAACTCAACCATCTCATAATTGTCGCCATTCTTTTTCCTTTGCTTCAACATTTTCCTTTTCTAAAAGATCAATTTTTGTGACCACAAGGATTACTGGAGTATTAAATTTAATAATTTTTTCTAATAAAAATCTATCATTTTCCCCTATTCATTCATTGCATGGCACAACAAATAAAATAACATCACTGTCTTTTGAAGAAGAAAAAATAATTCTATTCATGTAATTATTCATCTCCTTTTTAGATGTATGATAGCCAGGAGTATCATAAAATATAATTTGTCCAGCGTCAGAATTAAAAATTCCAGCTATTCTATCTCTTGTTGTTTGTGCAACTGGGGTAACGATAGAAATTTTTGTACCCAATAATTTATTTAATAATGTTGATTTTCCAACATTAGGTCTTCCAATTATTGATACAAATCCAGTTTTAAATTTCTTCTCTTCCATTATCTAACTTTCTATATTTCATTATTTGAATAATCAATTTTTTCTTCATCAACAGACTCTGTTGGTAATAATTTGTCCTTATTTTCTTCTAATTCTCTTAGATAATCTTCAAAATCTTCCGGCTTCTCGAATTGAGTAATTACTATCGCCTTAATTTCTGGCTTTTCTTTTAAAATTCAACCATATAAAATTGCAGACCTTAAACTAGCAAATCATGGAATTATTGAGTAAAAATATGCATACATATAATAATGGTCATAAGCATATTCTTGGATCATATATAAAGAGTAAATAAACATTCCTGTACTAACAATAAAAGCTAACCAATAATAAATACAACTATATACATTAAATGGGAAAAAATGACTTCCAACATATAAAAAATAGCTAAATATTAGATAAAAATATGCAATTGGTTCAAATTTAAATTGTGGTCAAAAAACATCAATAAAAATAAAGATATTGGAAAGAATCATTCCATAAATAGCAACGTGTCGTAATATCGCTCTTGCTCTTACTTCTTCTGGGGTTATTCATCTCTTAAATATAAATGCATTTTCCTTATCTTTTGTGTCTTGAAATCGTTCAATTCTTTCTCATTCTCTTTTCCACATATCTATATCTTGAAATATATTTCCCAATGGGCGCATAAATATAATAACTAAGAAATAAAAAACTATAAATAATCAATAATTTCTTAATATATATAAAAGGTCAGAAATGTCATTATATTTGTATAAAAGTCCTCCTCATTTTGCTAAAAAGAAAACCGAACAAATAATAAGGACTTCACCAATATAAAGTACACTACAGAGATTTGTAAAAATTCAACAATACTTTCCCATCGACTGATAAAAAAAATATATTATAACCATAGAAATTATTATTAAATGATAACCAGATATTATCAAAGTAACATTTAATAATTTGTTTTGACTAGGATCTAATGTTCCAAGTTTAAAAACAAATATTTTATAATATATATATAAACAGAAAAACATCAGATAAAATGGTGCTAATCAAATTGATCTTACAAGAACCCTCACACGATATACATAATCTCCCTCAGACATTATTTTAACATACTTAGAAGCTAAAAATTTAAGAGTAAGAAAGTTTCCCATTCCCCCTCTTATCATATTGTCTTGGCGAACATTTGCCCTATTTCTTTTATAGGAACCACCAATTCTATTTATCCTTCTTAAATATCTACTGTATGAACTCATATTTCCTTCTTTTTTATGCAACTATCATATTAAAAATAATAAATATTAATCCTAGAGATTGAATTAAAATTGAAGAATAGTATATTCAAAGATAATTTATTCAAACTTTTTGTTTTTTTGCTAATTGTATTTTTACTATTTCATCATTAATTAATACCTTAAGCCGTTTATATTCTCAATAGCGCAATAAAACTGTAAGGCTAGTAATTGATAGGAATGCAATAAAAATTGATATCATTCCGCTAGTATTATCTGGAGATAAATCTCGAATTCTTATAAGTCAATGAGCAAAATCTGCATAAGTTCCACCAAAAACTATTATTAGGAATAAAAACCATAATCAAAATGTTAATCACGCATATTTGCTTATACAATTTCTAATCATAATTCTAGCAGATCTTTCACTAAAATAGGCAACGACATCACGTCGATTATAGTCCATTGCTCCTCTAAATATTGTTTGTGCGTAATTTTGATCAGAATACAGTCTCTCTTTTGAGACCTTTATCTTTGTATCTATGCGCAAATCGTACTTTAATTTCTCAAATAACTTTGTTCCATCTTTAACTGTAAATAGCTTGCGCTTTAGTAAACGTCAGTGAAAACCAATACAAATAATGCAGCCAAAGGATATCATTATAAAACCAATTATTGCCAAACTGTTTGTGACAATATGATCTAATCTTATAACAACTCAAGACCTCATTTCACCTAATAAATACATTTTTTTATAATTTTCCTTTATCAAAATAATAAGGTAAAAATTCTTCTAATCTTGCTTCTAAACAAGGACCAGATTTGTTAAAAATTGTGATTAATTGTTTAGGATCAAGAACTTCAATCATAAATTGTCGACAAACTCCACACATTGTTCCAATACCCTTAGAGTCTGTATAAAGATAAAAGCTTTCAACATCATCTTTATTATAACCCTGAGATATTAATGATGCAAGCGCACTTCTTTCTCCACAAAGCGATGGTGAATAAGCAGCATTTTCTATATTAATTCCATAAACTTTTTCATTATTCTTTAGCTTAATAATACAACTAACTCTAAAATTAGAATATGGAACATATGCTCTTTTTGCCAATTCTAATAGCTCCTTAAAAATATCATCTTTATTTACCATTTTCTTCATTATCACTCTCTACTTTAAAAAATCTTCAATTCTCGCAACAAAAGGATTATAAAAAATAAATGCTCCGATCGCAATTGACATTATTGAATTCAAGACAGATGCTGCTGCACAAATATCTTTTATTTTCTTAGCGTGAACATTGTATTCAAAACTAAGTAAATCTACAAAATTCTCAATAGCAGTATTTAAAAACTCAATTCCAAATAAGACTCCGATTGTTAGTAGTAAAATTGCTCACTCAATACTATCCAATTCAACTCAAATACCAATTCCAATAACTAAAATTGTTATTATTGCATAATAAATTAGAGTACTTTCCTCTCTTAAAGCAACAACCAAACCCTTAAACGCGTTATGGAATTTTTTTCGTAACTTAAATCCGGGAGATACTCTTCTTTTTGAATTATTATGTTTTTTTTCTTTTGCCATAGTTACCTTTAATTATTATAATATATTTTTAAGATAATAACTATATAAACTAGCCTAAGAATCAATAAAAAAATATTCTTCTCAATACTTATTTGAGACTATAAGTAAGGTTAAAATTACTCATAATCTCTTCTGTTAAAGTAAACATTTCTTCTTCCTCTTTTTTACTATTTTCATGGTCATATCCAAGTAAATGTAAAATCCCGTGCACAATACACCAAACACCTTCACTTTTTAAAGTGTTCCCATTAGTCTTGATTTTTCTTTGCATTTCTGAAAAATTTAAAAAAAGATCTCCAATAATTCTTTCTCCTGTTTGTAAAAATAAATTATCATCAACCTGAAAACTTAAGACATCTGGAATATAGTTTTTTTTTCGATATTTTATATTTAATTCCTTTGCTTTCGTGTCATTAACTCAAAAAATTGCCAATTCACAATAATAGGAAATTTTTAGTTTTCTTAGGATAAATAAAAATATCTCATCTATATAATCTTTTGTAAATATTTCTTTAATTTCAATGCATTTTTCATCGTTTAAATAATAATCCAGGCAATATCTTTGCAAACAAATTTCTCCTCTATCTTACTTTTTAAACATAAATGAAATTAATTTTTTTTCTAACTTAACAGACTGGTTTTTTAGACTAGCAGATACTCTTCCAAAATAGATAGTTGCAGAATATGTTTTGTTGTTTTGTATATTAGTAAAATCATCATTACTAATAACATGCATTCATTGGTCCATTTGACTTTGACATACCTCAGCATAATTTGTATAAATTCTCTTATACCAATTACCAACGGGAAAATCATTACTTGGAGGATTGGGATTATCTTTTTCATCTTCAAATGGGGTTTCACCCTTCTCAGCGCCAACATTAACTTCTTTATTAAATTTTACATTTGGAGACAAACTATTATACGTGTTAACAATATCTGATTCTGATAATTTTTTTATTGATTTATCTAACACAGATGCGATTTCGTCTTTTAATATGTCCATTCGTGTACTCAATCATAAATTATAAAAAGAATCTAAATAAGATTCATCAACTTGACCTTGGGGTAGCAAACCGTTATATAATTTTGCATTTCCAAAGTAAATATTATCAATCCTTTTATTTAAAGGTATTAGGTTTTGTTTTGTAGCATCTTTTGGCACATTGTTTGAATGTGCAAAGAGTGTTTGCAAGGAAAGGTTAACAACAGTGTTTTCAGAAGAAACACCGCCTTTAGTGTACGTTGTATCATATATATTATATACACCATCTTTTCATAGAGGCTTTGATGCATCAGAACCTTCTTCTGGATTTAATGGATCTGGTGGTGATGATGGATTCTTTGGATAAAACTGTGTGGTCAAATTTAATAAGGAATCTTCCAACGATGATGAAACGCTTGCCATTACTTTGTCTGGACCACAACTTTGAACAGAAAAAAAAGATTGAGCACAACTTGTTGTTAGTCCTAAAGAACTAAGTATAGACAATAATTTTTTCATTTATAACCTCATTTTTCATATATTAATATTATAATATAAATGTTACCAATATTTTAAAATTTTACTGCAAATCTAATAAAATTTATATCCTCAAATTTACATTTTATTTTTTTATTAACACCTTTAACTAAATAACTAAACATAAATTCATTATTTTCATAGGATTCTAATGTTACATTATGGTAGAAATTTTCTTTCTTGATTTCCATATATAAATAATTAGATATTTGATTAATTAGTTGTTCTTTAGAATGAATTCTTCTTTCTAAACCAGCAGAAGCGACCTCTAAAATATATTCAGAGCAAAGATCCTCATTATCATCCAATATTAAAGAAATTTCCTCATTTGCTTTAATTAAAAGATCAAAATTAACTGTTGGATGATTTTCATCATGTTGGAGCAAAATTTGCAAAACATTCTTATCAAATTCTTTAAGCATATTTATTTCATATATCTGCAAATTTAATTTATCAATTATCGGTTTAATTAATAGTTGTATTTTTTCTTTATCAATTTTTAAGTTCATCTATATATATTATAACTCAAAAGTTAATTGATTACTTGGTTTTAATGAACTTGTAATGCCTAATTCAGTAAATTTTTTAAGATGAGTTTTATTAATAATTGTTCTATTTTCTAAGTCTTGGATTGAAGTTATCTCAGATTCATCCCTTGCTGTGATTATTGATTGAGCAACTGTTGGTCCTAGAGAATCAATTACAACAAACGGCAAATAAATTTCTTTTGCTTGTGTATTTTCGTTAATAACTATTTTAAAATCTGCAGCTTGAGATATATTAAAATCAATATTTTTAAAGATAATTCCTCTAGAAAGCATTTCATATATAACTTCATAAAAAGCTATTTGTTTATCTCCATCTGTTAATTTATATTGCATAGATGTTATTTCATTAATTTTTTTTAATGAGTAGCTTTTATCATTTAAAAAAGCATGGATATCAAACTTATCTGTTCTTAGTGTTAGTCATGCTGTATAAAATTCTTCTGGATAATACAGTTTAAACCAAGCTATGCGATATGACATAATAACATATGCTGTTGCATGGCCTTTTGGAAAAAGATACTTAATTTTTAAGCAAGATTCAATATACCAATCTGGAACATTCGCTTTTTTCATTTCATTAATTCACTCTGGCTTTAAACCATTACCTTTACGCACACTTTCCATTATTGAAAATGATAATTTCTTATCCAATCCTTTTTCAATTAAATAAACCATTATATCATCTCTACAACCAATAACTGTTGAAAGTGTTGCTTTTTTTTCTTTTATTAATGTTTGAGCATTCCCATTATAAACATCTGTTCCATGTGTTAACCCAGATATTTGAACTAAATCTGAAAAATTTTTAGGCTGAGTCTCTTTTAGTACCCCCCTAACAAAACGGGTTCCAAATTCTGGTAAAGCTATTGCACCAGTTGTTTCATCAAGGTCAGATAAGTCAATATTTAATTTTTTTAAATTTATAAAAAGAGAGTAAACATTTTCATCATTCATTGGAATTTGTAATGGATCAACACCTGTTAATTCAAATAATTTTCTAATCATAACTGGGTCATCATGACCTAAAAGGTCAAGTTTTAATAAGTTATCGTGAATGGAATGAAAATCAAAGTGTGTTGTTTTTCAGTCTGAATCAATATCATCTGCTGGAAAATTTACAGGTGTAAAATCTTCGATTTCATAACCATTAGGAAGTATAATAATTCCTCCCGCATGTTTTGAGGTTGTTTTTTTAACGCCAGTGATTTTCATAGATAAACGCTCAATTTCTGCCTTTGTAATATTTACATCGCTGCCAACATTTTCCTGGTATTCTTTTACCAAACCAAAAGCAGTTTTATCTGCAACGGTTGAAATAGTTCCTGCACGAAAACAATTGTTTTCTCCAAAAATCTCCTTACAATAATTATGAGCTTGTTCTTGGTAAACACTAGGAAAATTTAGATCAATGTCTGGGATTTTATCTCCATCAAATCCTAAAAAAGTTTCGAAAGGAATATTATGGCCATTACCAATCAATTTTGATTTACATTTTGGACAACTAATTGTTGGCATGTCAAATCCAGATTTATAATCCTTGCCAGCATCAAAATCACTAAACTGACATTTTTGACATAAATAATGTGGTGGCAATGGATTAACTTCTGTTATTTTTGAAAATGTAGCTGTGACACTTGAACCAACACTACCCCTACTTCCAACAACTCAACCATCATCATTTGCTTTTTTAACCAATAAACTACTTACCCAATAAATAACCCCATACTTACAGTTGATAATTGAATTAATTTCTTTTTCTAACCTCTCACTAACAATAGTTGGTAACTTTTGTCCATAGGTTTTAATTGCATTTTTATAACATTCATCTCTTAAATTATTATCACTATTATCCATAACCGGGGGGTACATATCTGTTTTAATTGGTATGATATCTTTATTTATAAGGCTCGCAATTTTATTTGTATTTGTTATAACGATTTCTTCGATTAGTTTTTCATCTTCTAAAAAACTAAATTCCTCTAACATCTCATTAGTTGTTCTTAAATGTTGATTTGGAAAAGTTTTAATTCGATTTGAAAAATCAAATAAAGGATGTCTTGCCCCTTTTAATCATTTAGCATAAATAAATATTTCTTTAGCAGATTTTAAACTTTTATCGATATAATGGGCATCACTAGAAGCTACTAATAATATGTTATTTTCCTTTGCTAATTTTATTATTTTTTTTATTAGTAAAAGTAAATCTCCTTCAGAAACTATATTTTTTTCAATTAAATATTTATAAGATGATAGAGGTTGAAGTTCAATATAATCATACTTTTTAATCTCTTTTTCTAATTTTTCAGAAGTATTAAATAGCCCTAAATTAAAAACCTCACCATCTGCGCAACCAGATCCAATTAAAAGATTCTTATTTTTATTGATTTCTTCTAATTTTTTTCAGGTTATTTTTGGTGAACCTAAATAACCATCTGTGTGAGAGTGGGAAACAATTTTATAGAGATCTTTAATACCTTGAGAATTTTTTACTAAGACATTTAAATGAAACCCACGGTTAATAATTATATTTTTGTCCTTATTTTTTTTAAATTGCTTTATTAATTTATTAATATCGTCAATATTGTGTATGTCAAAATTAAGTCTTGCATAATTTATCATATTCTCGAATATATCTTTTAAAACTTCAGCATCATAGTCTGCTCTATGGGCATCTTCCTCATTATAATTAACAGAATATTTTCTAGCAACAACTCCGAGACGGTGACTTTTCAATTTTGGCCATAAACATCTAGCTAATGGTAATGTATCAATAACAGTGTTTGGCATTATGTCATATCCAAGTTTTTTCAATCAAGAATTTAAGAAACCCATATCAAATGAGGCATTATGAGCAACAAGAACAGCATCACCGATAAATTCTAAAATTCTTGGCATTTCTTCTTCTATAGATTTTTTGTCATTAAGTAAATCATTTGTAATATGTGTAAGATTTGTTATATAACTGCTTACTGGTTTTCTAGGTTTTATAAGAATATCAATTTTTTCATTCTTACCAGATTTACTGTTATATTTAACTGCTCCAAATTCAATAATTTCATTTAGCTCAGGACTTAGTCCTGTAGTTTCTAAATCAAAAACTACAAAATCGACTTCAGTAATTTTTTTTGTAAATTGTTTTTCAACAATATTATATTTTTCATCAATAATATTTAACTCACATCCATAAATTACTTTTATTTTTTCTTCATCATTTAAACCTTTATTAATTTCCTTTTGAGCTAAAAATATATTTGGAAAATTTTGAACATTAAGATGGTCTGTAAAAGCAATTGCCTTCATACCCAATTCCTTTATGTATTTTAAATAATCTAATGGTGTAGAAATACCATCATAGGTTGACATATTTGTATGTGTATGCAGTTCAACCCTTTTTACTTTTGCATCATCCAAAATTTTTACATTGCTTACTTTTATTTTTTTATACTTTGTAATTGAAAATTCATACTCCTTTTCAAAATCACTGTATAGATAATCACCAAGAATTGAAATTCAATCACCAATTTTGATAAATTCTTCTTTGTACTTTATGTGTAAGGTATTATTTTCATCATATTTATTAAAGAAATTAAGACTATTTGAATTTTTGGGTTCAAATAATTTGGCAATTATAGTTGAATATCCATCAAAAATATGCAATTTATATATTTTAAGACCACTAGATGTAACAGTTATAATAATTTTTATTAATTCACCATGAACAACAATTTTTCTTGAATTTTTTTCAATTTCTAATAGTGTATTAAAAGTTTTTTCATCTAAATTAACTTTCGAAGATTGTGATCATATTTTTTTATTTTCCTTTTTAGGAGTTGAATTAATAATTGGTTTTGTTTCTAACTTGACAATACTATCATCAATTTCTTTTTTTGCTATATTTAAAATAGATTCATCAACTATAATTTTTGTATTAAAATATCCTAAACCATATTTTTGTAAACGAATTTTTAAATAATCAATATTCTCTTTTGCTTTTTGTCTAAGATTTTCATCAGGGATAATAAAATCAATATTGTTATTATCCAAATCTAACCTTATATATTGTTTTTTAAAAAGGACAGATAAAAAACCATCATTGTTTTGACGAACCCTTGTATAATGAATGTGTTCTAGATAATCAAAAAAGATCTCATCTGTTAAATGTGCTTTAATAATATAAATCGCACTGATATGGGTATTTTCAAAACCCGGTTCTAATTTCTTTAAAATTGATGTTGGTAAGAAAATATTTGCTAGAACCTTAATTCGAGCAATAGATTTTACCTTATCATAGACAATATTATCAGAATCGATCCTTAATTTCGACAATAAAGCCAGCTCTGAATCTTGAAAACTGTTATTAGATGCTTCAATAATTTTTTTAATGTAATCGTCCATTATTTACCTTTTCTATCGTGTTATATCAACAACTGTTGATAAAATTATCAAACCAAGCATAATACAAATTCCAATGCCATATATCCAATATTTTGTTTTTGTATTAATTTCTCTTTTTAAAACCATTTCAATAAAATTTTCAATCATTCTATATCCATCAAGTGGAGGAATAAATAACATGTTAAACATAAATAAACTTGCACTAATTGAACCGACAAATAAGAAAAATTGAGAAGAATTAGAAATAGATTTAGAAGCCACATTAATAATACCAATAGGGCCTGATAGACTTTTAAAATTACCAACAAAAAGATTTCCAAATGCTTTTATTGTTGAAAAAATTTGAATGAATGTTTCTTTTAGTCCAAAAACAAATGCTTGAGATGAAGATAAAAAATAATGTGTTGGCGGAGATATTCCAATATTGTCACCCGGTTTGTATGGGTGATTTCCAATCATAGAATAAAAAATTTTATTGTTAATAAATTTTTCAGAATAACTATCTCGTTGACGAAATAATAACTGCACGTCAAATTTTAACTTACCACCTTTATTATCTAATGATTTTGTTGAAGCAACTTGGTCAATAAATGAATATACGGTTGTGTAATAAGTTGGTGCATTTTTACTATCTTTTTTAAGGAAAACATTTTCTTTTTTATAGTTATCTGCATAGGAATAATTTTTGACATTTGTATAATCTATTTCAGGATCACTATTAGTAGTAGCCTTGTCTTTATCGTTGTCTAAAGAAGAAATATTTAAATAATATTTATTTTCATCACTATTAAATGATCAAATTCTCATTCCAATCAGCGTTAAATCTTGTTCATATTTCAATTTAACATCGCCTTTATTAACTATTTCATCTGCAGAACTTTTAGAAATTGAAGAATAATTTGCTCCATAAAAATACATGTCATTTGAGTAATATTTATTAACACCAATAACAGTACTAAATAAAAATAAAGCAATAACTAAATTTACAAGTGGACCACAAATAATGAAAATAGTTTTTTTTCAGCGATTAATAGATTCAAGTTTTCTCTCGTCAGGAACATCCTCATTTTCCCTACCTTTTGGTGGGTCAACATCTTTTGAAGCTATATAATTAAACCCTCCAAATGGAAATATTTTAAATTTAAACCACGTTTCTTTTCCTTTGATTGTAAATAATGTTGGCCCAAATCCAATGGCAAATTCATATACATATGCTCCCGATAATTTAGCAACAACAAAATGACCCAATTCATGAAGTGTAATTAATATTAATAATGAAATAATACCAATTAATATTCCTAGAAAAATAGCCATTTACACTCCTAATTTTTTTGTAATAAATAATTTACCTTTATATTTTAACTTAAAGAATAAATTAATATAATGTTTATTATATATTTTCAATAGATAGTAAAGTTTTTTGACAAATTGCCTCGTGAAATTTTGAAATTTCTGTGTAATTTTTTAGTTCTTTATTTACACTATTTTTATAAACTTCTGCAACTACCTCTGTTATTTGATAAAATTTTATTTTTTTTGCAATAAAAGCACTTACACAAACTTCATTAGCAGCATTTAGAGAAATAGCCTTTGAGTTAAAAGAATTAATAGCATCGAATGCTAATTTGATCGGTATAAATCTTTCACGGTCTATTGCTTGTAGTGAAAAATTAATCATTTTTGAAAAATCAATGTTTTTTTGATTAAAAAAAGAATGAAAGCGACAATCATTTAAAAAATAACTAATCACTTGCTGCATGTCAGGAAGTGAGAATGACATTTTATATGAATCATCGTTAAATTTTAACATTGCGTGAACTAGTGATTGTGGCTGAACCAAAACATTAATATTTTTTGTTTGAAACATATTAGATGCTTCAATAATCTCCAATGCCTTATTAAACATTGTCGCACTATCTATAGTTATTTTTTTACCCATCGTTCATGTTGGATGTTTAAAAACTTCATCATAACTTACATATTTTGTCTCATCAAGAGACTTATTAAGAAAAGGGCCACCAGATGCTGTTATAATTAATTCTTTAATATCCTCGCTTTTTTCATTTTTTAAAAGCTGGAATAGTCCTGCATGTTCACTATCTAAGGGAAAAATTTTTGCTTGAGTATATTTTTTTAATAAATCATTAATTAATTTACCAGCAGTAACATATGATTCTTTATTTGCTAAGAATATAATTTTATTTTCTTCAATTGCTTTTAAAGTTATTTTTAAACCAGCAAAACCAGAAACAGCATTAATTATATAGTCAAAATCATATGCAAATAAATCTAATATGTTATTATGTTCATGTATATTTTTAACACCTATAAAATCTCTTAAACTTATTGCTTTAATAGAATCAAATTTTTTGATAATTTTTTTTATTGCCATTTTATTAGTATAAGCAGATACACATACTAATTCATAATCTCTGTTTTCTCTTAATAATGACAAAGCTTGTAAACCAACAGAACCAGTTGCGCCAAAAACTGCAATTTTTTTCATAATTTAATTTAAAACCACTACAAGCAAAAACATCAAGAAAAAACACAGGGTAACAGAGTCTACTCTATCTAACAATCCCCCATGCCCTGGAATTGTTCTTGAGTAATCTTTTATTTTATTTTTTCGTTTATTATAAGAAAACAAAAGGTCACCCAATATAGCAATAAAGGGAAATACCAGTGATAATGAAAAGTATATAAATATTACTTTTCAATCAGAATTTAACTCCATCATTGAGGTTCTAAATGGCGCATTCTTATGTGATGGTGATGAATAATAAAAAGCAAAGCAATAAACAAGACTTACTATTAATGCACATGCATACCCAATGTATGCCCCTTCTCATGATTTATTTGGGCTAATTTTGGGAGCTAATTTTGTTTTTCCAAATTTTGAACCACCAAAATATGCAAATGTATCTGAGCATATAGCAATTAATCAAATTCATAAATTAGTATTATATGAATAATATGCATTTGTTTTATTAGTAACTTCTCCAACTCTTAAACTAACAATTGTAAAACCTTTATAAGCAAAAACTATAATAATAAACAAAATTGTAAAAAATAGTGTGTCCTTTATATCTTTATATATAGAGATAAATATTACCAATAATATAATTTCTCCAATAGTCAAAACAGAAAACATGTAACCTTTTAATCAACTAAGATTTAGATGATTATAGAAATCAAAATTATACATTTGTGACGAGGTTGGAAAAAGAAATAAAACAGTTCCCATAATATTAACATATAAATATAAATATCATTTCCCAATCTTATATGATTTAGTTAACTCGATTAGCGCTATATTTATTATTAATAAGGAAATTCCAATACAAATATAACCAAGAATTTTAGCAAAACTATACTGATTGTAAAAAATATAAAAGAGACCAGAAGAACAATAAATAAATAATATTATAAGTAAGAATGTTGCAGATAAAACCCTCAAAAAAAGATTATTTGAAAAAAGAAAATTATCTTTTTTGTCACTTTTTGTCTTTACAAAATTATTAACATTATCCTTATCTTTTACTCTTCTATTATTCATTTTTAAGAACATCTCCAAATCTGCGTTTCCTACTATAATAATTTTCAATTGCTTCTTGAAAATCATTCTTATTAAATTCTGGCCAGTATTTATCGCAAAAATACAACTCTGCATAATATAACTGCAATAATAAAAAATTTGAAACTCGGTTCTCACCACCAGGTCTTACAAGAAAGTCAACAGGTGGTGACTGATTTGTGTACATATATTTAAATAAATCTATTTCCTGAAAGTTTTTAAGGAAAGTATTTTTATCTTTATAATCATTTAAAATATTAGCTATAGAGTATTTTATTTCTTCAAGACTCCCATAATCAATGCATAAATTTAGTGTTAAAATTTGATCTTTAATGTTTGTCTTATTTTCTAACAATTCAAGTTTTTCTTTTATATCTGCTGAAATCTTTGTACGTCTACCAACTCATATAACTTTAATTTTGTGTTTCGTTGAAAATTTTTTATATCTTTTATAAAATGTGCTAATCAAATTAAATAGATAACTAACCTCATTTATATCACGCTTTCAATTTTCTGTAGAAAAACAAAATAATGATAGATATCTAATATCTTGTTCAATTGTTCATTCACATAATTCTTCAATTTTTTCAAAACCAACTTTATGTCCGTATGAACGTGGTTTACTCTCCCTTTCTGCTCAACGGCCATTGCCATCTAAAATTATTGCTAAATGTTTAAGTGAATGGTCCATCACTTTAATTACTTAACCTTAACTATTTGTAATTCTCTAAAAGGTTTTGTAAGATAATCATAGCCATTTTCCTTAACGAGGATATCATCTTCAATTCTTACTCCACCAATTCCGGGAATATATATTCCCGGTTCCACTGTTACACACATATTTTTTTGAAGAAGCGTTTGTGAGCCCATTGCATTACGTGGTTCTTCATGAATTTCAATCCCTATTCCATGACCAGTTCCATGAGTAAAATACTCTCCATAACCAGCTTTTTCAATAATCTCAAAGCACTTTTTATGAACATCTTCACACCTAATACCAGGTTTAATCATTTCAATCCCAGCAGATTGCGCTTTGTAGACAATATCATAAATTTCCTTAAGTTTTGGGTTAAAATTTTGACCAATAGCAAATGTTCTTGTTTGGTCAGAACAATAGCCATTATAAAAACAACCCATATCTAATGTAACAAACTCATTCTCAGAAATTTTTTTATCACTAGGGACAGCATGCGGTTTGCTACCGTTTTTTCCACTAGCAACAATAGTGTCAAAACTCAATTTATCTGCACCAAATTTTAGAAATGTATCTGAAACAAATCTAGCTAATTCTTTTTCTGTTATCCCTGGCTTCACGAAATTTAACACCTCTAAAAAAACTTCGTGTGTAATATCACAAGCTTTTCTTATTTGGTCCACTTCTCATTGGTCTTTGATTTCCCTCAAAGCAATAAAATTATAACCAATAAAGTTTGCTTTAATCTTTTGTTCTCACTCTTTTAAAAAAGAAAAATAAACTCAATTTGATTCAAAAATAACATTCTTTGCCTTATGTTGTACAAGCTTTTCATTAATTAACTCATAAATACCTTTAGTATTTGGTGATGAAAATTCAACAATTTCATCGATATTTGTTAATTCTTTTGAAGTTCTTGCAGCTGTTATATATCTTCCATCTAAAAATAGGTATGACTTATCTTTAAATATTAATAAATATCCTAGAGAAGATGTAAATTTACTAAATCAATATCTATTTTCTGGTGAATATAATAAAATACAATCTCCATTATTAGAATCTATTATCTTATTAATGATACTTTTCTTCATACAAACTCCCTTTTTTAAAAAACCCAAATACCTTAAAAATTATTTTTTTTGTTTATGAATAACTCGCAAATCACAAGCAGAACAATATTTTTTAACCGATATTTTTTCCTTTTTTTTATCATTTTTAGCGATGTAATTTTCGTTTTTACATACATCACATCTTAATATAACTCCCTCTCTCATTATTTTCTCCTTATTTTATATCTTATTTAATTTTATCAAAATTAAATAAGATTAAATAGATAAATTAAAGAATTACGTGATTATTTTTAATTGAGGCCTATTTTATTTTCTATTTGCAAAACTTATAAAAAAATAATAATAAAAGCCAAATATTTGCTGTTTTTTTTTGATATGATTTTTAAATATATAATATAATAGTATTGATACAAAGATAGGAGATTATATGAAAAAAATACTTTCAATATTAGGGGCATTTTCTATTGCCGCTAGTTCTTCTTCAACGGTTGTGAGTTGTACTTCTCCATATAGATATTGAAGTGCATTTGAGAATAAAATAAAAAATAGCGAAACTTTTCTTGTATATTATCATGTAAAAGATGATCCTGGGTCAATTAGTTATGAATCTGATATAAAATTCACAGACAACGGTGTTAATTATTATGATTCTAAAATGAAGAGTATTTATAATGAATATTTAACAAATTTATCAATACATTCAACATCTCCAAAAGATCTTACAGATAATGATGACTACCGCCTAAATGGCTATGGTAATATTTCTAGTTCTAAAAAAATAGATAAATTAGAATGAACAGTTGACTCTGCAAAAGATATGTTTGCAGAATGATGAAGTAAAAAAGTATGGGGATGAATAAGACAAAGTCTTATTGAGAACTATTATTATTATAACTTTGAAAAAAATAATATAAAAACAAAAATTGCATATAATATTGCAGTCTCTTATGTTAGTACATATTTAAATTCAAGTTTACCAGTAACACCAACAAATTCACCAGTTTTCTTTTTAGTTAGAGGTGGAAAATTCCTTAATTTTGTTCCTTATCATACATCAAAAGATGCAGATGATAAAAATAAACCGGATGCACCAAAAATAAAAGATACTGCAAATTATAATACGCAACAAGAAAGAATTGATGATTTTACAAAAAGTATCAAAGAATCATTCGTTGATGACCAACAATATTCCCAAACATTAATTTCTGCTATTGATAAAGCGAATGCTGGAAGTAACAAAGGTGGTGGAGATACACCAGCACCATCACCTAAAAATTAGTGTTACCAAATAATTTATACAATACAAATTAATTGAAGCTGTACAAATTTTGAATATATTTTTTCAAATATAGAATACGTTTTTTTGTAAATTTAAAGCCATTTTAATGATAAAATATATTTTAATATTTAATTGCAAATACTTTATAAAAGGTGTTGCAATTATTTTTTTTATTTATTATTTTATAATTACAAAGTAAATATTTATCTACTTTTTATAAAAATCTAAAAGTTCTCATTAAGTATACAAGAGACCAGATGTAAATTTAGTATACTTAATCTCCTTTATTTTATTGTTATTATAATTACTATTTCTAAACACTAATTTGTATATAAAAAAACCAATTTAACATTGGTTTGTTTCAAAAATGGTCCCCGGGGCCGGACTTGAACCGGCACGGTAGTTTAATACCGCTGGATTTTAAGTCCAGTGCGTCTACCACTTCCGCCACCCGGGGATAAAAAAATAATGGTGTCCCGTATAAGATTCGAACTTATGACCCACTGGTTAAAAGCCAGTTGCTCTACCGGCTGAGCTAACGAGACAATATTGGCTGGGCTAGCAGGATTCGAACCGGCGCATGAGGGAGTCAAAGTCCCTTGCCTTACCACTTGGCTATAGCCCAATAAAAATGGTGGGGGATGACGGATTCGAACCGCCGAACCGTAAGGAGATGGTTTACAGCCACCCGCGTTTAGCCACTTCGCTAATCCCCCGATAATGGTGCTGACTAAAGGGATCGAACCTTCGACCTATTGATTACTAGTCAATTGCTCTACCAACTGAGCTAAATCAGCATAAATAAATAATCCAATTGTCTTGAGGTTTTCATCCTTAGTAGACAAAATAAATTATATCATAAATTAATATGTTGTTTGTTAAAAAAAAACACATATTTTTAAAATTAACTTGTCATATGTTTAATTATAATAGGTTTATGGCTTATTTTTGGTTTAATAGATATAATTTTTTTCGCCTTAGATACAAATTCATCTTCATTATTAATGTTTGTAAACAAAGTCATAATAATGTCCCCTTTTAATACCCTATCATATGTTTGTCGATTTAGATATATTCCAGCGCCATAATCAAGGATATCATCTTTTTTAAACCTTCCAGCACCAAGTAAAGCAGATAATATCCCCATATCATATGCAGAATTATATTCAAGATACCCATCTTTATCTGCTCTTATCTGAATTGAATATTTAGTTTTAAAATTATCGTTATAATTTTTAATTAATGAGAAATCTCCTCCTTGTGACGTTATCATTTTTTCTAAGAATATAGCAGCTTTTTTTGTTTTTAATATATCTAAAACAATTGCATTTGCTTCATTTATATTTGCAGCTTTTTTTGTTAAAACAAGTGCTAAACTACATGCACATGTTACCAATTCAACAAGATCTTGAGGGCCTTGCCCATTTAGTGTATCATATGCCTCTTTAACCTCTAAAGCATTTCCTATCGCTTTTCCTAAAGGTTTATTCATATCCGACATTATAATTCCCAAGTGACGATTGAATCTTTTAGAAAGCATAATTATTTTTTCAGCTAATTTTTGGGCTGCATTTTCATCCTTCATAAAAGCCCCGTCACCCACTTTTATATCCAGAATTATATAATCTGTAGGTAAAACAAATTTTTTCGACATAATTGATGCAGCGATTAAGACCAAAGAATCGACTGTTCCTGTGACATCTCTTAAAGCATACAATAATTTATCTGCAGGAACAACTGAATTTGATTGACTCATTAAAGAAAATTTATGGTCATTAAGATTCTTTTCAAATTCATCATTTGAAATTTCACCAGTTCAACCCTTACAACTTTCCAATTTATCAATTGTACCACCAGTCTGAGCCAATCCCCTTCCAGATATTTTTCCAACAGCAACACCGAGATAGGCCAATATCGGACCAAATATTAAACTAACTTTATCTCCAACTCCTCCAGTCGAGTGTTTATCAACGCAAATATCTTTAAAGTTATTTAATTTATATTTGTCACCAGAATCAACCATTGCTTGGGTTAAAAAAACCAATTCATCATCCGTTAATGAGTTAAATCAAGTTGCCATCAAAAAACTTGACATTTGATAATCCTTAATATTATTTCTTACAAATTCATTAACCAAGAAATAGATCTCTTCTTTATTTAGCTCAATATTATTCTTTTTCTTTTCAATGATCTCTATAAATGTTGGCATATGTTAATCCATTTCTATTCATCTATTTTTATTTTATCAAATCATAATACTTTATACCTAATTTTTTCTCGTGTCTTACAACAGGTAAGTTTTTAGTGTCTATTTCTTTATATTTATTATAATTATCGCGCACTGTTCTTTCCACAATTTTACTTAATACATCAGGTTTCATGACAATTGCTTTTTCTTTTAATATAGGTTTTGCAAAGACAACTTTTACTTCTCTAATCATTTTTGTTTTTTCTTGCAACTTTATAGTATCAATAATAGAAACGGGAACAACTGGCACATTAGCCATTTGTGGGAGTTTTAATGCTGTTGGCAAGAAATCATATATTTTATCATCAATATGACGTGTTCCTTCTGGAAATATTGTCATTGCTCTTTTATAATTAACTATTAAACTTTTAGCTTCATTAAATGCTTCGTGTGCACTTCTAGGATTTCCCCTTTCTAATGGAATTGAATCAATTATTGAAGCAAAACGACCAAATTTAGAAGAAAAAATTTCTTCCTTTGCTATAAAAGCTATTGGTTGGTGTTTTGCAAAATCATTGATTGCAAATAAAATTACAGGATCGAAATTAGATTTGTGGTTAGGTACTAAAACAAGACCTTCATCAAGTCAATTTTCAATCCCAAAAACAGAAATTTTAATTTTAGCAATTTTTAAAACTTTATGAGTTTTTTTCTTTAACCAAGTATATCGGTATTGTTCATTATAATGATTTGGGTCCTTTTTTAGATAATTCATCATTTTTTTTGATTTTCGCATCAATCGATAAAAAAATCATCAATGAAAGGCAACTTTTCATTTGGAAATATAAATTTTTTCTTTTTTATCCTCAAAGCTTACTTTTTCATTAACAAGTTCCTTTGATAACTTTGATTCACTTATAACATCCGTGTTATTTATAGTTAACTTTTGTTTACTTTTCATCTAATTTCTTCTCTCTATTATAATATAAAACATTAAATTCGGAATATGATTTTTTTTCACTTAAATAAAATTTATCTAAACTAAATTTGGGAAAATAAACATCCCCATAGTTTTTATGTTTAATTATACTTATCACTAATCGACTAGCATATGGTAACGCTATTTCATAAATTTGTGCTCCGCCAATTACAACTATTTCTTCTTCGCTATCATTATTATCTTTTAAAAATGTATAAAAATCATTAATAAATACGACATCTCGATATTTATCTTTTAAATCTACATTATGACTAACAACAATATTTTTTCTATTTTTAAGTGGCACACAATTTAATGATTCAAATGTTACTCTTCCCATAACAACAGTCTTATTTAAGGTATAATTTTTAAAATGTAATAAATCTTCTTTAATATACCAAGGAACTCTGTTTTGATAGCCTATTACATTATTTTCTGTCATTGCTCAAATTAAAGTGATCATCCTACACAGCTACCTTTCCTTTAATTACTGGGTGAGATTGGT
Organism: Spiroplasma endosymbiont of Aspidapion aeneum; assembly: GCF_964031045.1. Taxonomy (NCBI): domain Bacteria; kingdom Bacillati; phylum Mycoplasmatota; class Mollicutes; order Entomoplasmatales; family Spiroplasmataceae; genus Spiroplasma; species Spiroplasma endosymbiont of Aspidapion aeneum. Next base: position 809,788 of record NZ_OZ034994.1, read on the forward strand.
AATTTTCTAAAATTATATCTTCAGCTTTAAGGCTAAAGATATTATCTTCAGATTTGATGTTGATTGTTGGAAGTTTATATGGCTTTCTTTTAATTTGAAGATTAACTTGTTCTAAATGGTTAGTATATATATGACCATCACCTATTGTATGGATAAAATATCTTGGTTTTAATTTGCATTCTCTAGCTATTAATATATTTAATAGTGAATAAGAGGCTATATTAAATGGGACACCAAGGAATATATCTCCACTACGTTGATAAAGTAAAAGGTCTAATTCTCCTTCATTTGTAACAAATAATTGAAAAAGTGTATGACACGGGGGCAAGGCCATTTTATTGATTTTTGCTGGATCTCAAGCACTTACAATATGTCTACGTGAATTTGGGTCATTTTTTAAATTACAAATTAAATTCTCTATTTGGTCAATACCATTAAAATTTCTCCATTGCTTTCCATATACTGGGCCAAGTTCGCCATACTTTAAGGCAAAATTATGATCATTGATGATTTTTTCTTTAAATTCTTCGATTGATAAATCATTATAATCTGAAGATTTTTTAAATATTTCATAAGGTCATTCATTTCAAATATTAACATTATTTTTAACCAAATACTCAATGTTAGTATCACCTTTTAAAAATCAAAGAAGTTCGTGAACAATTGCCTTAAAATAAATTTTCTTTGTTGTTAGTAAGGGAAACCCCTTTGTTAAGTCATATCTCGATTGTAACCCAAATAAAGAAAGTGTTCCGACTTTAGTTCTATCTTCTCGAAATTCACCATTTTTTAAAACTTTTTTTATTAGGGATAAATATTCTTTCATAAAAACCCACCTATTTATATAATATATTATTTACACATAAATAAGTGAAAAAATTAAAGGATTGCAATCGCAATGGTATATTTTTTTTCATGTGATATTGAAACAGAAATCGCTTCCAATCCTTTTGTTTGAACAATTGGTGTACCATTTTCATCATAACCAATATCTATATTAGCAAATTCGAAATTTTTACTAACAACTTTATAAATAGCCTCTTTGCATGCTCATCTTCCAGCTAAAAACTCTATTTTTCTTTTTTTTGTTAATAACATTAAAAAAATATTTAACTCATTGTTAGATAAAATTCTTTTTATAAATCTATCTCTTAATTTCACCCTTTTGTTTTCCACAATATCAACACCAACTGCCATTTTCTTGCTATTTGTTATATTCATCTGTAATAAATTTAAAATACTTTTCAATAACAAAGAAGTGTCTAGCGGTTACTTGGTTATCGGTTTTGGGAGATTCTTTTGATGGTGATGGGTCATCTGGTGTATAACGAGCACCAAAAATTAATTTCATATATTCACCACTCGGAACTATTTCCATTCCTTTTATTAAATATAATGATGTATAAATATTTGGCATAAATTGAAATGTCCCGTTATTTGCATATTTATAATTAGTTTGAAAAAGATTTTGTAGAAAATTATACATCAATTCTGGGTCGTTACAAACTTTATAAATATATCTATCCCCAGCACCGTCAGATTTCATTTTATTTCCAGCAACAATAAATTGATTATAAGTTGTGTTAGTGGTACTTTTGCTAGATGCTCAAGTGTAAAATTGTTTAAATCCATTTAGATCTAAAGCTTTTGATGAGCGTTTAGTTTCTGATATAAACTCATTAAATTCATTCAATAGTTTTTCAACATCTCCATAACCAGATTTTATATTATTATCTTGGTCATATTTAACATGACCAGTTGTCACAGCCCCTAATGATAACAACATTTCTGTAAACATTCTTACAAATGAACGAGATTCAATTGGTAGTAAATCTAGTCAGTATTTGATTGGAAAATCTTTAATATTTGATGAAGCATATCCCTTAACAATTATATCTTGAAGGCCATCTAATTTATTTGTTAATGAGTTAATATTAAAATTATCCTTTTCTCCATTATCAACTATTGTTTTAAGAGGGTTTATTATATACTTTTCAATTCCTTTATAAACAAAATTTCTTCCAACGTGTAAGCCATCATAAATATGCCCAGAAATAGAGTAATCATTATAATCATTTGTTCCATTTTCAATTTTAGAGACAATATCCGTTCAATCTGTACCCAGGCGAGTATCCTTCTGATCTTTTATTTGGCTATAATTAATGCCTTTTTCAAAGTAATTAAGAGCATTTTTATAGTCATTGTGTTGAAGATATTTAAGCGCTGATTCTTGGTCGCAACTTATATTTATTGCTTGTGTCTGTTGTTTTGATAGTGTCATACCTGTTGTTGTAAATAAGGGAAATGAGGCAAATAAATAAATTGGATATGCATAGCAAAGTCCATTAATAAAACCAAATAAAATACCAATTGTAGCTTGAACATAACTGTTTAATTTTATATTTGCAAACATATATCTAAATACTTTAAAATATAAGATTATTAAAATAATGTTAAAAACTACAAAAAAGAAGAAATAGACAATTAAAAATATAATTTCTGAATACATAAAATTAACAATAGACGAAATGCCACCAGAATCTGTGAACTTAGGTGGAGAAATACCAGATTTTCCAAATGAAATAACAGAAAATAATGAATTTATAATCGTTGACATAAAATTAAAAAAACTATTAACATTTCACATTGAATTTATTTTATTAATAAGTAATGGTGCAATAGCATTTGTGACCACTTTTGATAAGAAATAAACAATTGTTACAACAACTAATTCACCAACAAGAAAATATAGCGCAGCTCAAAAACCACGCATACAACCAATGATAATACAAGAAACTATTATCACCAGAATAATTGTATCATAAATTCATCAAGGACCAATATTAATCATTTTAACCTCTTTTTTTTGACAATATAATTTAATTATACATTTTTTAATGTAAAATTAAATTATAAAAGGAATTTATAAAAGCAAAATATATTAATAAGAGCCTAATGTTGATAACTAGAACATAATTATAATTTTATTACTTAACACGCCGCTTTAGCAAAGATGTTATTGCATATAAAAGATAATCGTATAATGTTTAAAATAATGTATAATTTATTTTTATGTCAGCTATATATATTCAAAAAGTTTGGTTTTTATTATTTTAACAAAAAAAGAACGGGATAAAAATCAATGAATTTATTAAATCAAGATATAATTGGATGTGATGAAAGTGGTGTCGGAGATTACTTTGGACCAGTTGTTTTTGCTTGCTGTTATATTTCAAATGAACACCGCGTGGATAATAAAATAAAGAACCTATTAATTGATAGTAAAAAAATTACAGATAGAGATATTGTAGATTATTACAACAAAATAAAAGATTATTGTAAGTATGAGGTTTTAGTTGATAATGTATATGAATTTAATAAAAAAATGGCAACTATAAAAAATCAAAATAAAATTAAAGTTGATAATTATTATAAACTTGTTGAAAAAATGTTAAACAATAATTCGGAACTAAAAACAAAAGAAATAGTATTAGACCAATTTACAACTATAAATAAGTTTAATGAGTTTTCACAGAATAAAAATAAGGATATTTCATTTAAACTACTAACAAAAGCAGAAGATTCATATTTAAATGTTGCTGGAGCTAGTATTATTGCGCGTTATCACTATTTAGAAGAAATTAAAAAAATAGAATCTGAGTATAATTTTTGTGTTTTAAAGGGTGCTAGTTCAAAAGTTAAAGATCTTGTTTTAGAATGCAAAAAGAGATTCCCAAACAAATGAGAATTTATTATCAAAAAACATTTTAAAATTTAATAAGAAACAACAAATCAATAAATTGGGTTATTGCCAGTTGATGACATTAACTTTACGTTTCATCCAATATTTGAATATATATCATTTAACTGACTTACCGAGTAAAACTTAAGCATTGCATATTGTGAAAGACCGTATATCAAATATTGACTTTTTGGTGGTGAATATTTTATAAAAAAGAAGGATGCAATAATTGTTGCTAAGAATAGTATTACAGTTAATAGACTAGGAATAATCATGTAGTTTAAATCCTCATAATTATAATTCATTAAATGACACATAGCAGCACCGACTGAAATACCAGACATTATACCAATGATATCTTGATAATCTCCAGCAAACAAAGAAATTAAAATAATTAATATAGTTGGTGTAATTAATTTTCTTTTAAGTAGTGTTTTTGCAACAGACTTTTCTGTGTGAATTGATACCACAAAAGCTTGACCAATTATAATTGACATAACAATAAATACGCCAGAAAAAACATACTCTGTAAATACTAATGAGAAAAATAAGCCTAAAAATATATAAGAAGTAAAGAAAGTTAATAAAAATTTATTTTTTGAACTTACACCGGTTACCAACTTGACTAAGATTGGTAAAAAAATCCAAACAATTATTAAATCAATAATTGCATATATTATGTTTCCGCCCTTTGAATAACCAGTGTTAAATACAGACATCCCATATGTGAAAATCCTTCAATATTGACCAGCTTTTAGAAATATTGTTCTATTTGTAGCTGTAAAAAAAACATCAGCCGTGCTTAAATCTGTTACCATTGGAAAAAATCCTTGTGACTTTCCATAATAGAATAATGCAAGTAGTGCTGTGGGAATGAAACAAAACCATACACTAAAAATTTTAGATGTTACAGTATTCACCTGCAATTTTTTTGAGAAATTTATAAATTCTTCTCTTAATTTATCTTGACCGTTTTTAGTAATTTGTTTTTCTTGACCAACATAAATATTCTTTTCTTCTATTTTACTTTGTGAACTTTTTTCTTCTGTGAAAAAAACGTAATTTTTAATATCTTGAAAATAATAAACCAACTTAAATCTTGCATCCTCAAAACTTGAAAGATAAATATTGTCTTGTGAACTTGTAAATAAGGATGAATTGGGCACAAGAACAAGGTTTAAAACAATTATTTTTTCTCTTTTATTTGCTTTGACGATATTCTTTACTATATCAACGTTTGTATTTGGAGCATTTATATCTCCAGAAATTATTCTAATTATTTTATATCCACTTCTATTTTTTTGGGAAACTAAAAAAACATTATTATCATCTTCAAAGTCCTTTAAAGCTGAATAATTATTTATTTTTGTAAAATAATGGATTAGATTTAATTTTAAATCTGAAAGACTTGTGTTCAATGTAATTTTATCCTTTCATAGTTTTACTTATGATATCTCTTTTATTTTATCACTAAATTCAATTGGAAGTTGGCTAATAAAGCTTAATTTTTCATTTGTTTTTGGATGACTAAATTCTAATTTATTAGCGTGTAGATATTGACCAAATAGATTATTTTTTTCATTTCGAAGCCCATATACAGGGTCACCAATGATTGGATGCTTGATATATTCGAAATGAACCCTAATCTGATGGGTTCTTCCTGTTAATAAATTTACTTTTACAAGTGTTGCATTTGAATATCTCTCTAAAACACAAAAATTTGTAATTGCATTTTTTGAATTTATCTCAGTTACTGCCATTCTTTTTCGATCATTTTTACTTCTACCAATTGGAGCATTAATTGTGCCTTTATCCTCTTCTATAACACCTCGCACAAGCGCAATATATTCCTTATATATTTTTCTGTCTTTGAAGTCATCACTTAATTTTTGGTGACTATAATTACTTTTTGCAATAACTAAAAGACCTGTAGTTTGTTTATCAATTCTGTGTACAATTCCTGGTCTATACTTTTCACCAACATCTGATATATTTTGATTATGGTATAAAATAGCATTAACTAACGTATCTGTGTAATTTCCACTACCAGGGTGGACCACAAGATTATTAGGTTTATCAATAACCATTATCTCTAAATCCTCATACACAATTTTAAAATCAATAAATTTTGGAATAAGATCTGTCTCTCTTTGTTCACTAACAGTTATACAAATATTTGCTCCATTTTCAACTTTATTATTCTTCTTAATAATTTTATATCCATTAACAAAAACTTGTCCCTCTTCAATAAATTTTTGAATACAGCTCCTTGAATATTCATACTTGTTTTCTAAAAAGTAATTAAATATAACTTTATCAAGTCTCTCATTAGTATAATTATTTACAAATTTAATTAGACTATCCTTCATTATTTGCACCATCTAAACTTATATCAGTAGTTTGTTTTTTAATTTTTTTTATAGTTTTCAACAAGTCTTTAAGTTCATGATGTGAATTCTTTATGTTTTTAACCTTGTTCTTAAAGATATCGGTCGATTTAAATAATGTACTTGCAAGTTTAATTTCAAAATTATGCTTCGCTAAAATAACATCCTCTGAATATTGACATATTTTTGAGTATTTTAATTCATTTATATTTTTTAGAATGTAAAGTCAAATCATATTAGAAAAATAATAAATAAAATAAATTATTGCTATAGTTATTCCTATATTAACAAACATATCAGCCATATTAAATATATAATTTGTAAGAAAACCACCATTATAGCCAAAATCTCAAATTAAAAAATCAACAACACCATGTTCTTTGCCCCATATTCTACCAATTAAATTTGCAAAGCTGCCAGCAAATGCAAAGGAAAAACCTATAATTGCAAATTTATTTCTAATAAATATTATGCCAACAAATAAAAATAAAGTCCCAAAAGTTGCTAAGGTGATAGACAAACTTAAATTATCTGCATTTGTACCATATGCAGAGCCTTTATTAATAGCATATTGTCAGCGCAATAAACCTTTAACAATTGTTCCCCCATCTTGCTCTGCATAATTATTGGTAATAACCCCCTTAGTAGTTCAATCAATAATTACACACACAATTATAAGGGGGACAGAAAACAAAATTTTAAAAATATATTGATAATAATAATTTGCAAAGAAATTTTTAACTTCAAACATATATTAAGCTCGTTTCTACTTTACTATTTTTTCACATTTATGACAAATTAAATCGATATTTAATTTCTCGACAATTGACCAGCATCTAATACATTTTTCTCCAACAGCTGGACTAATTATAACATTAGAAATAATATCATCATTTGATATTAGAAAATTTTTATCAAAATTAATTTTATTGACAATTAAAATTTGACTAAGGTCTGGAATAGTTTTTAAAAAATCATATTCTTTTTTAATTTGCAACAGTAAAACAGCCTCAAATCCTTTTTTAACAATTTTGTTGTTTTTTGCTTGTTCTAACTTTTCATTTACTTCATTTCTAAGTTTTAAAACAACATCATATTTATTAATAATATCTTTATTTGCAGAAAAACTAGTATTTTTAATTTTTAATAGATGAACAGATTTTTCTTTTTCAATATTTTTAATTGAATCATAAACTTCTTCAATTGTATGAGGTATGATCGGGCGTAATATGTCAATTAAAACTCACAATTGGTAATATATTGTTGTTTGTACTTGACGTCTTCTTAAATCATCTAAACTATTTACATATAAAATATCTTTTGAAAAATCAAGATAAAAAGCAGATAATGTATTTGAAACGAAATTTAGTAATATTTTATATGCTTGATTGAATTTGTTTAAATCATAAAGTTCAAAAACTTCTCTCTTTACAGATTCTGTCTTACTCAATATATAATTATCAATTTCAGATAAGTTTTTTTGGATGTTTTTATTGGGGTTAAAATCTGCGAGATTATTTAAAATAAATCTGATTGTATTTCTTATTTTTCGATAACTTTCAGTTACTTGTTTGATTATATCATTTCCAATTCTTACATCTTCAGTTCAATTTATAGAATATGCCCATAGGCGTAGAATATCAGTTCCATATTGTGAGATTATTTTTTTTGGTTCAATTACATTACCAATTGATTTTGACATTTTTTTCCCAACTTCATCTAAAACCATTCCATGGCTTGCTAGATTTAAATAGGGTGATTTTCCATCATAAATAACAGAATTTATAATTGAAGAATTAAATCATCCTCTGTATTGGTCTCCACCCTCAATAAAAAGATCATATGGCCTTGGTAATTTAAACTTATTTTCGATAAAAATTGCACTTGACCCAGAATCAAACCAAACATCAAGAATATCAGTTTCTTTTGTATACCCTTTACCTTGATATTTTTTTGGAAGAAAATTATCAGATGGTAAAGAAAACCAAGAATCTACACCCTTTTCTTCTATAACTTTTATCGCATATTCGACAACCTCACTGTTTAATAAAATATTTTCGTTTTTATCATAAAATGCAATAATTGGTACACCTCATACACGTTGTCTTGATATTGTCCAGCTATTTCTCTCTTTTATAAAATTTCTTAATTTATCAAGATTTCAAGCTACATTTGATTTAACATCTCTACAAATAACTTTATCTATTTCTTCTTTATATTTGTCAATATCAATAAATCATTGGTGTGTTGCTAGGAACATAATTGGTTTTTTAGTTCTTCAGTCATGAGGAAATTGATGGCTAATTTGCTCAACTGCTTTTAATTGTTTAGTTTCCTTTAAATGTTCAATAACAATTTTACTTGCTTTTTCAATAAAAACGCCATTCAATCGTTCATCATTAATATTTGATGTAAACTTTCCTTTTTTATCTACACACACAAATGGTTCTTTTTTAAGTGATTTTATAAAATTAAAATCATCTTCTCCAAATCCACCGGCGCAACCAACAAGTCCTGTCCCTGCAGTATCTGTAACAAAGTCAGCGTGTTTAATAACACAATTGGGTTTTCTTTTATCTCATATATGTTCATATTCTATGCCATCAAGTTCTACACCCAAAAACTCGTCTTCAACATTAAAAATATCTCAGCCAAATTTATTTGCCAATTTTTGATTGTAAAATAAATTTTTCGAAATGATATATCTATTGTTGTCACTCTTATTAAAAATTTTTAAGTATGTAATATCTTTATTAATCCCAATTGCTTGATTTGCAGCAATTGTTCACGGAAGGGTTGTCCATATAATAACACTATCACCTGCAAATTTATTTGAATCTTTAGCTATTTTGGTTGAGACAAAACATGTATTAGTTAAAATATTTTTATATTCAACTTCCGCTTCTGCTAATGCAGATTCACTAGACCACGACCAATAAATGGGTTTATAATCTCGAATTATCAATTTTTTTTCAACCATTTTTTTGTAAAGTTGTAATTCATTTAAGACAAATTCATCACTTAACGTTGTATATCGTTTTGAAAAATCAGTAAAGAGACCCAATTCCTTAAATTGATTTGCTTGTGATTCAACTTGAGAGCTTGCATATTCTCTACACACTTGTCTAAATTTAACAACATCATCCTTTGAAACCAATGACTCTTTTTCAATTGCAGATTCAATTGGCAATCCGTGATTATCCCAGCCTAAAATAAAAGGAGTATATTCTCCTTTTGATGAATGCCATCTTACAATAAAATCTTTAATAATTTTATTAAGTGCGTGTCCAATATGAATATTCCCATTTGAATAAGGTGGGCCATCATGAAGAATAAATGATTTTTCTTTTGATTCAAGGGCCATTTTATTCTTTAAATTATATATATCTTCTTCTTCTCATTTTATTCTAAACTCTGGCTCTTTTTCAACCAAATTAGCACGCATATCAAAATCACTATTGAAAATATTTAAACTATCCTTATAATCTTTCTTCATTTTTACTCCATTTTATTATATCTTTCTTTTATTATAATGTATTTCTTCTAGTTTTTCATTGATTAGATATCAAATAGGTAACTTTTTATATTGTTATTCAAGTCATTATAAATATTAGATAAAAAAATCTCTAAAAGTAGAGATTTTTTAGTTATTATAGGAATCTTCGTGGGCCTCTCGAGTTTTTTTGATCTCTAATTTTTGAATTAATAGCCAATGTTAATTCATCTTCTTCGGACTTCTTGGTTTTTGCAGAATATTCATCTGGATTAAGAAAAGCTAGTGATTCTTTTATTTCAATAAGTTCTGATGGTTTACCAGCAGATATTATACCAGAATTTGGTGCCATTTTAATTACATAATCAAAATTTGATAACGGTCTTAGTCTATGAGAAATTGATAAACAAGTTATTTTTTCAGAATTTAAAATATCTACAATTTCATCCATAACTTCTGCCTCAGTTACAGAATCTAATTTACTTGTTGCTTCATCTAATAGAACCAATTCTGCTTTTCTCAAAATCATTCTAGCTAGGGTAAATCTTTGTTTTTGCCCACCAGACAATCTTTCTCCCCCATCTTCTAAAATAGTTTTATATTTATCTGGTCATTGCATAATTAAATCATGAATTCTTGCTTTTTTTGAAGCTTCAATTACTTCTAATGAGGTAAATTTTCTAACTCCATAAGTTAAATTATCAAAGACTGATAATGATAGCAATTGCGGATTTTGATCGATATATGCAACACGTTCTAGCCATGATTTTAAGTTATAATTTCTAAGGCTTGTCCCATCGATCAATATCTCACCTTGAATTGGGTTATAATATCCAAGCAATAATTTAACTAACGTTGTTTTACCACAACCAGACTGACCAATAACTCCAACTTTTTGTCCCTTTTGAATTGTAAAAGAAAAATTATTTAATAATATTGTTTCTGGTTCATCTGGGTATGCAAATTGAATATTTCTAAATTCTATTTTTTTAGAAAAGTGTGAAAATTTTTTACCAGCATCTGAGTACTTATTAATTAAAATATCTTTTGATAAAATCTTATTTATAACTTGTAAACTGCTTTTAGCATTTCGTTCATTAACAGATAGGACCTGCATTGGATAAATACTTCCAGCAATAATAAGAGTCCCAGTCAAGAAGGAAGATAGTCTTGCCATCAATTGAGTTGGTTCTGAATGATATAATTGTCCCGCAATTGCCACTACACCAAAACTAAGAAACATAATTACTGATGTGATTATTGAAAGGACAGCTCCAATAATTATATTAACAACTGTTTTTTTATAACCATAACCGATTATTTCATCAACAGATTGTTCATATTCCATTTCCCAAGTTCCATTTGCTTTAATACTTCTTGCGTTTAAAATTCTATCTACCATTGAAAAATTATCATTGTCATCCATAATAGATTTAGTTTTTGCAAGTGCTGCTAATATTTTTTTAATAAGATAAAACATAACTATGATCACTAGGGTTACAGCAATTAGGACTAATGCAAATTTCTTATCGGTTACAAAGAAAACACCAAGAACACCAAGAACAATTGTGAAGAAATTTATTCTAGTTGTTGCTACCCCACGAATATATTCTCCAACATTAATAGGACCTTGAGCATAGGTATCAATTAAGATATCTGACTTATTCTCAATAAAGAAAACAAAGTCGTGAAATAATATTTTTCGTAGTAATCTAACTCTAATGCTTCTTTCAGTTCTTATAGCTATTTGAGAAGCAAATAGATATTGTATATAAAAAGTTACAATTAAAATAGACAACGTAGCAATAAATATATATATTAATTTTAATAAATTAACCTCATAATTAAAAATCAACATATACACTCCACCATCAGGGCCCGATTTATAGTGTACATATGAATAATATTGTTGGATGTAAGACTCTACATAATTAGCAAGACCTCCACTAACAAGCATAGCGGCCATATCACCCCCAGCGGTTGGAGATTCTTTAGTTGCGGTTGGATTGTGATTTAGGGTTTTAACCATATTTTGTAAATCGGTTGTAAGATTATTTTTAACATGCGTTCCATAAATAAGTGCTGTTCCATAAATTACACCTTGCATACATGCTAGCAAGCATAAGGTAATCATAACCGACATTATAAAACAAGTAAGTGATGAGAAAGGGTATTTAATTAAAACTTTTAGAGAAAAAGCTCTCTTATATGAACTTTTAAAATAAACACTGCTAGCTGTAACTGGTTTTTGTTCAATAATTGTTTGTAATTGTTGATTTATTTTCTTTTCAAATTTATCTTCTTTTATTTGTTTTTTACTTTTACCTTTGGTCCTTTCCACTAATTTTGATGTACTAGTAGATCGAATAGTATTTCCTTTATTGTCTCTTCTCTGATTCGAGGTTCCAATTCGTTGATTTTGTTTTGCCAAAATAAATACCCCTTTCTATTTATTTTTTATTATTATAATCCCTAATAATTATTTTATTTAAGGTTGCAATAATTTCTCTAACAACTTCACCATCATTGTTTGCTATTGCATAATCTATTCTATTGCTAAATGAATCTTTAGTCTCTTCTGTTAAATGCGAAGCTAATATTCTTTGTTTTAATAAAATTGCTATTTTAGGAATAACCTCATCGAAATTTCCAGATATTTCATAAAGTTTACCAACAATCTCTTCAGCTCCAAGCATGTCTCATCTTCTTATTAATTCTTTATATCTTGTTATCAATTTTTCAACTATATTTAATATATCATATGAAATAACATTTTCTAAAGCACCCTTTTTAATTTCATACTCTAACAAGTTAATAAATTGGATATCTGCTTTTGTTAAAGTTGAAAGTGTACGTTTAGCATTAACTAATATATTCTGTAATTCTTCATCAGATGAAATACTATTTAAAGTAATAATATCTTTTTTTGCTCTTCTATATAAAGGACCATCAACATTCCCACTTTTTTCAAAAAGTGAAACCAATTTTGTATAGAATAATTTAAGTCTTGAATATAATTTTTTATTTTTTACACCCTTTGTTGCAACACGGCTTGGATCAAGTTCTTTATTTTGAATTGCTAAGTCTATATTTCAAGTATTAACAATTGCTGGGTCAATTTCTAATTGTTCAATTTCCCCATCCTCTTCTTGTTCATTATTATATTCATTACCATTTTCACTTCTTCATTGATAATCATTTTCATAAACATTATTTTGATTTTGATTATAATATTGGTCTTCATTGTATCCATAATTATAAGGGTCAAGTGGTTGTGGTTGATTATAATTATCCTGGAAGTTGTAATTATTATAAGGGTTATAATTATTATAAGCTCCATATGGGTCATAATTATAATATGGGTCATAATTTACTCCAATGTTATAATTATTATAAGGGTAATAATTTTCTTGAGGATTGAAATTATTATAAGGACTTTGTGGTTCTTGTAATTTTGGTTGATTATAATTATCCTGGAAGTTGTAATTATAATAAGGGTTTTGTGGTTCTTGTAGTTGTGGTTGATTATAATTATCCTGGAAGTTGTAATTATAATAAGGGTCAAATGTTTGGTTATACTGTTGAGGCTTAGGGTTAAAACCGCTGTTATATGGAGCGGTTTGATTATAATTTTGATTTCCAACATTCATATTTAATGGTTCTTGACTTATAGGATAATCACTATTTGCTTGATTTTTTGTAAAAGCTTTCTGAACATCATTTTCAGAATAATCTCCGCTAAATGTATTATTATTCACAATTATATTTGGTATTTTTTTATATGGAGGAAAAGGAGGATTTTCATTATTTTTTTTAGAGTACAAATTATTTTGAATTTGAAGTTGTCTATTAATTCTTGAATTTAATTCTTCAATTTTATTTAAATAATATCTTTCATTTGGAAACTTTGAAATTTCTTTATTTAATTGTCTTTGGGCCACAAAAAAATCCTCCTTTTCTTTAAATATATTATCTTATGTATATATTATACCACAAAAGTTACCTAGATTTCTATTATATGTGGAATAAAATTGTAAAAGTGTTTATACTAAATAGACAATTTTTACTGTAAAATTAAACTTTTAAAAATTAAATAAGATAATTACTAACCTATAATAAAGAACGCAAATTTATTAGTGTTCTAGAGAAGTAAAAATAAAAAACTATGTGCAATCTAAACACATAGTTTCTTTTTATCAATAATATTTAGTAACTAAATTTATTATAATTAAATTTAATTAAAGTTCAATTTAATCATCATCATTATTTAAATAATTAAAGTATCCTATATTTTCTTCTAATGATTCAAAACTGCCTTCTTGAATAATTCCTATTTTTGGTGACATAACTAAAATTTTATTAAACAATTTTAGGAGAGATATCTTATGTGAGATTGAGACAACAGTTTTATGCTCAATTAACTTTTGGAATGCAGTCATAACTTTTTTCTCAGTTGAAGGGTCCATATTAGCAGTACCTTCATCAATAATAATAATACCAGAGTCTTTTAAAAATAATCGAGCAAAAGTTAACATTTGTCTTTGACCACCAGATAATCTTTCTCCACCATCTTCAAGAACTGTATCATATTTATCTGGTGTTGACATAATAAATTCATGAATATTTGCCATTTTACATGCATTAACAACTTCTTCGATTGTTTTATCTGGCATACCATATCTGACATTTTCGAGAATAGAAATTGAAAATAGTTGTGGTGATTGGTCAATAAATGAAATCTGGTCTAACCATGAATTTAGAGAGTAATTCTCTAAAGGTATACCATCTATTAATATCTGTCCAGAATTTATTCGATAAAAACCTAATAACAATTTGACAATTGTTGTTTTTCCACACCCAGATTCACCAATTAATCCAACCTTGTCACCAACATCAATTCTAAAATTAAGATTCTCAAACACTGGTTGATCTGGGTTATTAGGATAAGAGAATGAAACACTATTAAATTCAATACAATCATTTAATCCCGGAAATCCAGCATTATCAAATTGATGTTTATCAATTATAATCTTGTTAGAAAGAAGATCATTAATTTTAGTAATAGAAATTTTAGCTTTTTTCTCTAATTGAGATGAAAGTTGGAAAGGAAATAAACAAGAAATCATTATAAATGAACAAACAATAAATGCTGGTAGTGTATTAATAAGAATTGATGGATCACCGTTATGAGCAATAGCTCCAGCAATGAATGGCATAAATATTAAAAACATTATAAACCCAATTAACAATGGTTGTTGAAACGCTTCTCTAAATGCTAATAAATATTCACCGCGTTGTGTTTTTCCAGTTTTTAAAAACATCTTATGATATTCATATTCTCAAGTTCCACTAGATTTTATCAATCTATTAGCCATTATTCTTTCAGAGAATGATATATTATCCGCTAAATGTAATTTTTCTCTTTTCTTCGACACCTTAAATATTATTGAAAACGCAATAACTGATAAAACTGAATATAGTAATGAAGAAACAGTAACAATTAGTGTCATTTTTTGGTCAATAAACAACATAACCATAATAACAGATGGAACTGTAACAATAATGTTAAATATAGTTGTTTGTTGCACCTTTATAAATTCAACAATATTTGATGGTCCATGTTTATATATATCTATCAAAAGAGCAGAAGAATACGAAATATAAAAATCATAATCATGAAAAATGAGTTTATTTGATAATAAAAGTTTTATATCACGTTCAATTTTTTCTCCCATATGGAAAGAAATAGCAGAACGAATTGATGCAATAACAAATAATATTCCAATTAGCGCAAATAATACAGTAACACAATAGCTAATTGTCATTTTTAAATTAAAGAGAGACAAGTATGATTCTGCAATGGTATTTGAATACTTAATACTACCACCATAATAAGGTGCTAAAAGTGAATTAATTGTATCCTCTTTTGAGGCTTGTAATATTGACAAGTATGTTGCAACTCTAGCAGGATTTAAGTTTCCAGTTGAACCACCTTTTTTTTGAACATCCTTTCATATCTTATTGATAGTTTCAATATCTTGAGTGAATCCAGCAACAAGGTGATTTGCAAAAATCAATGATGTTATTTTTCAAACCATATATACACAAGATATAACAACTATAGAGTAGAAAAAACAAAATAAAAGCAAGGATAAAGATAAAAATGGTCTAAATTTTAAATTAACCAAAAACATCTTAAATGAGCCTATTTTATTCAAATTCAATTTTAAAACTTTTGATCGTTTACGATAATATGAATTCATATTTTTATAAGCAACACTAGTTAAATTAGAAAGAACTTTTTCATCTTTTCTTGTTTTCTTATCAAAAACATAAGATATATCTTCACCTAGATTCTCATCAATTCCAAAAGCATTTTCCACAGTTTCACCCCATTTCTAAATTAATCTTATTAATATTATTATATCATATTTTTTCTATTTTTTTTTGAATTTTGGCATCAGAAAAAGTAAAAAGAAGGGATTGTTGTTTATATTTATAAAATAATTTTTTTTGAATCAAAAATTAAATTTGCTTGCAAACTTCGGCCAGTTTTATCTAAAATTAATATAAAAAAATAGCTCTTTTAACAAAGGGAAAAGTAACTTTAAGGGAAAAGTAATTTCTGTCCCATCAATTGGAAAGTTATTTTTACTAATTATGTTATTTATAGCTATTTAAAAAATCAAATATTAATAAAAGGTAATTACTTATCTTCTAAACTTTCAGATTCAGATTTTTTCTTTTTGGTTTTTTTAACAATTTTCGGTTCATCCTTTGATAAATCAACAACGTTACTATTTTTAATTTCAGAATCTTCTGATATTGTTGATAGGTCAATGCTTCTTTTCTTATTTCATATTTCTTTAAAAATTGTTTTGAAATTTCCCTCTACAACAGTTGTTTTTAAATCATTAGCGTGTTCTAAGATAGAAAGTGAGAATACTGCCTTTCCACTAATTTTTAGTTTTTTAACTCTTCTTGTTCCTTCAACATAAATAATGTAAACATTATTATTATCTTCAATATCTTTAACAATGCAATCAATTTTTGAAATATTAATTGATTCTCCAAAAAAATCAATACCATTCTCTGATACACCTATTGTAATATATTGTGAATACATAAATATAACAAAGAAGCAAGCAATGGTTAAGAACAACCCAATAATAACAACAGCAACAGCTGAAGCTGAGCCACTAACGCTTATTGCACTCAAATACATCAAGTAGGCTACAATATTTAAAATAAATCCTACTGTCATAAATGAAATTAACGAAATAATAAGGATTCTATTCTTATAAGAAAAAACATAAGTTTTTTTTGAAAAACTTCACACATAATAAACACTTAAAAATAAAGGAATAATATTTAATATTGAAAGTGAAACATTTAATAATAAGAAATAAGATGGTAAATCGTTATTTACAGATAGCAATAAACTATTCATTATTTACCCTTCAGTTGTGCTGCAACTTCTTCTGCAAAATCAACAACTTGTTTTTCTATTCCTTCACCAACTTCATATCTTACCATTACATCTAATTTAGCTCCTTTAGATTTAATAAAGGCACTCACTTTTTGTTTCTCATCAAGAACAAAATCTTGTTCTAAAAGAGTTACTTCTGATAATCTTTTACTTAATTTCCCTTGCATCATTTTATTAACAATATTTTCTGGTTTACCTACAAGATTATCTTTATTTTGTTCCTTTAAAATATGCATTTCAGCATCCATAAAATCTTTCGGAACATCATCTAAAGAAATATATTTAGGACCCATTGCAGCAGTATGCATTGCAACGCTGTAAGCATCTTGCGGGCTTATTTTTCCAGAAAATAATAGAGCAGTTGAAACTCTTGAATTTGAATGGTTATATAAAGTAACAACATCATTCGCACCACCTGTTACGATATTAAATCTTCGAAATGATATTTTTTCTCCGATTGTTGCCGTTGCAGAAACACAGGCTTGTTCAATTGTTTCATTTTTTGTTAATTTTAGTTTCAATGCTGATTCAATGTCTTTGGGTTCTTGTTTTAATAAACAATCTGCAATATCATTAATTAATTTTACAAATTTTTCGTTTTTTGAAACAAAGTCTGTCTCAGAGTTCACCTCTAATATAACAACCTTATTGCCTTCTTTTTTAGCAAGTACAATCCCTTCTGATGCTATTCTATCTGCTTTTTTTGCAGCTTTTGATAAACCATTTTCACGCAATCAAATTATTGCTTTATCAATATCATCATTACTTGCTTCTAAAGCATTTTTACAGTCAATCATTCCTGCACTAGTAATTTCTCTTAATTCTTTAACTAATTTTGCATTAACAGCCATTAATAAACACCCTATCCTTCATTTACTACTTTTTCCTCTTTTTTAAGTTCAACCTCTTTATCTTTACTTAAAATTGAGCCTTCTTTTTTTTCAACATTATCTGTGTATCTTGGTTTATAAAAATTATTTTCATCACGAGGACCTCTTTGAGGTCTTGGATTATCTTCTTTTTTCTGAGCAATGACTTTTAAAGTTGATGGTGATAATTTAATATTAGCAGCTTCTGCGTAAACATCAACAATATAATTAATCAAAATATTAACAGATTCTGGTAAATCATCATTTGCTGGGATTGCGATATCTACAATATCTGGGTCTACATTTGTATCACAAATTCCAATAACAATAATTCTAAGTTTTCTTGCCTCTTTTACTGCTATTTCATCTAACTTAGGGTCCGCAACAAACATTAATGCAGGTAACTTATGCATTTTCTTGATCCCACCCAAATTTACTTCAAGTTTATCTTTTTCTTTTAAAATTAATAATCTTTCTTTTTTGGCTCTTAGGTTTAATTTTTCTGTTTTTTCTTCATTTTCAATGTCAAACAATCGTTTAATTCTTATCTGAATTGTCTTCATGTTTGTTAGTGTTCCACCCAATCAACGATTATTTACATAAAAATTATTTGTTCTTTCAGCAGCCTCTTTTACAGCTGGTTTTGCATTTTTTCTTGTACCAACAAAAATTATTTTTTCACCCTTAGCACCAACTCTTGATACTATTTCTTTAACTTTTTGTAATTTGATTAAAGTCTTATCAATATCAATTATATGATATTTATTCTTTTCACCATAAATATATGGCTTCATTTTTGGATGTCATCTTTTTGTTTGATGTCCAAAATGAACTCCCGCATCTCTTAATTGTTCTCTTGTTATAATTACTGACATATATCTCCTTTTTTTGTTTTCTCTTCCAATTCTTTCTAACATTTTCCACCATTTTATATTTAAAAAAGCACTAGGAAAATGAATCCAAAATTGTGTATTTTTTCAATCGATAATAAAAATAAATAAAATTTGATTTCAAAAACATATATATTATATAATTTTTTGCGACATTATAATTGAAAAAAGGTGTATTTAGGTAAAATATTAAATATTTATTTGCTTATATTATTACTCTAATGCTATTTCATTTTTATAACAATTATTTTTTTAAATTCAAACAGGTGTATAACTCAATTAATATACTTTAATTCAAATTTATTATCAGTTTTTATGTTTCTAATATATAAAATCTATATTTTAATATATTGAATTATTTAATTAAATAAGGCGAAGGTAACCCTAAGGGGAGGAAATAATATTTACCTCTATACAACATGTCCAGGACAAAAAATTGGTATTGATGGAACTTGATTTAAGGATCTATTTATAAATGGAAAAGAACTAAGTTATTATGTGAAATTGCTTATGATTGATTTACTAGAAAGGTTGTGTCATATTCAATTGGTCAGGGTGAAAACAAACAAACTGTTGTTTCAACATTATATGGTATATCTAAATATCTCTCAAAAAATGACTTCACAAATTGTATAGTTCAAATGGATAGAGGTTCAGCCAATCTTTCCTATGAAGTTTTAAATTATGAAAATCATCAGCACAATTTTATAATATCAATGTCTAATTCTGGTTTTAAGCACAATTCATCAACAGAGGCATTAAATGGTTGAATTAAAGAACAATTCTATTTATCAGTTGGAAATCACTTTAATTCACTTTCAGATTTTTACAAAACATTCAAAACATTTATTAAAAACAAAAATTTATTACAAACTTATATTTACAAACAAAAAAGAGGTGAGATATTTATTTAACTTCTCTCCCCTTAGGGTTAACCATGTTTAATCACTTTTTGTTAATTTTAATATTAAAAAAACATGTTTTTAATAGAATCAATAATAAATATTTGTATTTAAAAATAAAGCTTGTTAGTGATAAAAATAGATATTGCTAAATCATTAGAAATAAACTATAAAAAATCTTCAAAAATAAATTTGAAGATTTTTAGATAATATATAAGAAAATTTTATCTATTGTTTGCTTTATCTTGAGAATTAAAAGCAACAATTTTCTCAATCGCAGCTAATTTTACAGCATCTATAGCAGCTTTTCCAAATTTTCTAGCATCATATCCATCCTTATTTGTAACCAATCATTCTCTTACAGCATTTGCGTTAGCAACTTTAAGATCAGTTCCAATATTAATTTTGGTGATACCAAGTTTAATGGCTTTTTTTAGATCTATTAACGGCACCCCACTAGAACCATGGAGTACGATTGGTGTTTCCATAGATTCAACAATGTCTTCAATTAATTTGAACTGAAGATCTGGTTTTGTTTTATATATTCCGTGTGCAGTCCCAGCAGCTATAGCCAAAGCATCTACGTTTGTTTGTTTATTAAACTCAATCGCATCTTTTATATTTGTATATTGTTGTGAATTAGATTCTCTGTCATCTTCCTTACCACCAACGTGACCAATTTCAGATTCCACACATACTCCATGTTTGTGTGCATATTCAACAACCTTTTTTGTTTCTTCAACATTTATCGCGAATGGTTTTGCAGAAGAGTCTAACATTACAGAATCAAATCCAGAATCTATTGCTCGCTTAATTAAATCAATATCAAATCCATGATCTCAATGTAAAATAACAGGAACACTTGATAACTCTACCGCCTTACGGCCTAAAGAAAATACATAATCCACACCCATATATAAAGCAGCAGACTCTGTTACCATTAATATAACTGGAGATTTTTTTTCTTCCGCAGCTTCGATTATTCCTTTTAACATCTCCATGTTATCAAAATTAAATGCAGGGATTGCATAACCACCTTTTTTGGCAATTAATAGTTCTTTTTTAAAATTTGTCTTCATATTACCCTTTCTTTTTATGATAATGAGAAATGGAATTGTACATTATAACGATAATCATAATCCTTAGATATTGTTGCTTTGTTATTTTTAAAATCCAAACCAGTTTTTGATTTTTCATCAGAAGAATATGAATCTCACCCGTATTTTTTTGCGAAATCATCAGCGGATAATTTTGAACCACTAGATTTTTCGTTAACAAGGTTAAATCTTCCTCCAGTGAATATTTTGCTATTTTTATCTGCAGCAACTTCTACCTTAAAATTCATAACAAACACTTTTGTACTTTCATTATAACTAACTAATGATTTTCCTTTTTCATCATCAGCACTAAGATTTTTTATTTTCACACTAGAATCATATATATTCTTGTCTGCACTATCATATATTTTATATGTTAAATTTTTGTCTAGTTTTTCATTAATTAATGATATATAATTTTCGTTACTATTTGCTGTTGTCTCATATTCGGCTATTACTTGCGAAACAAGTTGATTGCTTGATGACAAGCGAACTCTTGTACCATCAGCTTTTTTTCCATACCCCTGTGTAATCATATTTAAATAATTTAGGTCTGAAAAATCACCTGATTTTAAACTATCGTTTAGTTTACTAATAAAAAATTGTTGGTAAACTGTATTATTAATTGCACTACTTGGCCATTTAAATACATTTGCTAAGCCGCGTACTCTTATGTTATCACCTAGAATAGAATCATATGTTTTTGAAGCACAAGAAACTACAGATAAAGGCGCAGCACTCGTAATAGCAATTGTTGCAAGTGCTTTTAAAATTTTTCTCATAGTATCCTCTTTTCTATTTTGCTATTAAAAATTAGTCATGATAATACCCTTCATCTCATCGCTTACACTCTAAGTCAAACATATCATCATTATAGTTTTCTTTTTTAATTAAACTATCTATTTTTTTTATTCGATCTTCCCTTTCTTTTGAAGGAATATATTTAGTTTCTAAAAATGCTTTGTAAATTTCTTCAATTAATCCTTCTCCAGAAACTCTACCACCAACAGCAATTATATTGGCATTAAATTCTTCTCTTGCCTGGACTGCACTAGCAACATCTCTCACTAAAGCAGCTCTAATATTTTTAGTTTTATTTGCAGAGTTAGAAATACCAACACCAGTTCCACACATAATCACACCAAATTCTACTTCTTTTTTAGCAACCAACGTTGCAACTTTGTGACCAAAAATAGGATAATGGGTTCTTTCCTTGTCATATGTTCCGCAGTCAATAACATCATAACCCAAGGCCTCTAAACTTTTAATTAAATGGTCCTTAATTTCTGTTACGATGTGGTCGCACCCAATTGCAATTTTCATCCTATTTATCCCCCTTTAACATTTCTTCTAACATATCAATTCTTACCATATGTCTTCCACCTTCAAATTTGGCAAATAAGAATCTTTTGATAATTTTGATAATTTGTTTTTCTGCTGTTAAATCTGCTCCAAGTGTAATAATATTGGTATTATTGTGACCTCTTGTCATGTGAGCTGAATGTTCATCTCCCAATTGTGCCACAATTGTACCTTTAAATTTAGCAGCAACCATGAACCCACCGTTCCCATATTCATCAATTATTATGCCGACATTTTTTTCTGGGTCATTTGACACTTTTTCTGCAACCATAACAGATGCATCATAAATGTCTAGTTTTTTGCCTTGATTTATATCTACAACATTTAAGTTTTCTTTTTTTAATACTTCACCTATTTTTTTTATAGTAGTTAAGAAATTATTTGTAGATATATATATAGTTTTTGATTTAATGTCCATATTATTTTCTCTCAATCAAATCTATAATTGTATTAACCAATTCTTTAATAACTAATGTTGTCATTAAATGGTCTTGACCATGAACCATTATTAATGTTAAATCAGAATAATTTCCTTTTGCTTCTTCTGTTAAAAGATCTGTTTGGGCAATATGGGCTTTTGTAAGGGTTTGGTCAGCTTCTAACACTTTGGCACGAGCATCTTTGAATTTACCTTCTTTTGCTAATTTTATAGCATGTAAATAATCCGCTCTAGCATCTCCAGCATAGGCAACAAGTTCAAATCCTTTTGCTGTCATTTCTTCTTTTGTCATTTTTTCTTTTACTCCTATTTTCTAGTTATAAATTCAGTTGCTTTTTCTTCTGATACATTCTTAACAACTTGCAAATAAATAATATTGTTTAATACTTCTATAAATGTTATAGAAATGATAATAATAATTCTTACTCAAAGTTTAACATTTTCTTTATCAGCGTATGAGGTTGTATATTTAATTCCTAATAAAAGATAAAAACCAGGCATAAATAAAGCACTTATTATTGGAAATAAAATTACTCATATAAATTCATTATCATAAATAAATCGCAATGCTATTCCAGTATAATCTTTTGATTCCGATAAGACGAATGGATAATTTGTTTTTCTAGAACAAAATCGTAAAAGGTAAATACATCAAAAGATTGCAAAACCACCGATTCCAGAGATTATAAAATCTCATAAAATTACTTTTTCTTGTTTAAAACACAATCAAATAATAACACAACAAATAATTAAGCCAATTACAGAAAATAATGCTCATAATAAATTGAGTTTTCTTAACTTTGAATAATTCATTTACACTCCTAGAAAATATTATTTATCATATTTTAATGATTTTGGATCAATGTTATTTACAACCAAACCAATGGCAATTTCTGGGTCTTTAACCGCTGCTACATATTCTTCACCTTTTGTAGGAATAACAACTCCGCCTTTTTTAATTTGTTTTTTAAAGTCATCAACATACATTTTTACTTGTGGTGAGGCAATTACAATATCTGCTATCTTAATTTTATCCGCATGTGTGCCTTGAGCTGCAGAATTTACAACAATATTTTTAATTCCTTTTAATAGAGCCGCTTTTTTAATTTGTTCTGCTAGCATTGCACTAGTTCCAGCACCATAACAAATTACTAAGACATTTACATTATCACCTGTAATAACTGTTTTTTGATTATCAGCTAAACCATCTTTTTTAAGTTTAGCTTCCAAATCGTTAACTAAAGATTGATTATTTTCTTTTCTTGCTCTAGCTAATTGAGTATTTAATTCTTTAGTTTCTTTTCTTAATTGTTTTTCTTGTAATGCAATTTCTTTTGCTTCTTTAATTTCATCTAAGTATGCTTGTTTTGAAATTGCTTTTTCGTTTTTATTATTAGTTTTTTCAACTAAAATAAGTTCTTTAATATGTTTGTAGCGCTCTTTTGTTTCGGGTTTTCGAGACAATTTATAAGCCACAAGTTCAAATATATTATAATGGTATGGAATCATTAGCCCTTTTTCTTCAGCTTCTTTAACTTCTTCTTTACAACACATTTTGTCATGTAATAGAACAAATGGAATATATCCAAAGAAATCAATAGTAACCATTACTAATCATAGTGGAGCACATTTCCAATCAAATCCTGTCCCAATTAAGAGTCCAAAGATAGCTGGCAACGACCATGGTACATCAGATATTGCCCCATTCATACCAATAACTTCGATAAAGAATTTATAAATCAATATATTAATTACTGGTAGAATGAAGAATGGGATTGCAAAGATTGGATTTAGAATCATTGGTGCTCCAAACAAAGCTGGTTCATTTACTTGAAATCATATTGGAATATATGAAGCAATCCCTACAGCTTTTAGTTTTTTAGATTTAGCTAATAATATAAATAAAATTGGTATAACAAATGTTGCACCAGTTCCTCCTAATGTTGAGGTAAAATCATATGCAAATTCATATGTTAATGCTCAGTGTGGATGTTGTCCTTGTGCAAATGCTGCTTGATTATCAGCTAAATTTGAATACATAAATGGGGTTAAGAATGGTCTTGTAACTGAGGGACCGTGAACTCCAATAAATCAAATAAATGCTGTCATAAATGCAACAGCTGCTAAGAAACCATAACTATCCAAACCATTAAATATTGGTTTGATTAATGCAAATAATCAATCTGTAAATGTTTCATTTAAAGAATAGATAAATATATAACCAAATCCTCAATAAAACATTGTTGATAATCCGTAAGGAATAATATCTGCAAATGATTGAGAAACTCCTTGTGGAACTGCTCTTGGTAGTTTAATAGTTCAACCGTATTTAACAGGTAAATAAAATATATATGGTAATGTTAAACCAACAATTATACTAGAAAGCATACCAACAGCTCCCAAGTTTGAGATTAGAACATTTGAGAAGTTTTCAGTCCCAGTTCCATCATCATTAATGGCAAATGTTCCCGCAACTGACATCAACATTATTGATGTCCCTGCAGCAAAACCAACCATTAAAATATTCATTTTTCTATCATTCAAATTATGATTTAATCTAGTTGCCAATGAACTAGCAATAGCCATCGCAAATCATAGTGAAACAAACCCCATACTTAAAACATATATTCTATTTAAGAATCTACGCAAATCTAAGGGGTAGTATGACATGTTTCCCATTATTGCAGGTGGAACTCACATTATTATTCCAATAATTGATGAAAAAACAATAATTGGCAATGTTGAGTAGAACCCTTCCATTAATGATCCTAGTAATCGATTACCAGCAATCTTATTAAGGACGGGAACTACATGTGCTTCCATAAAAAGCTCAAACTTTTTAGATTTGGCTTTTGTTTCGGCTTGTGTATTATTTTCCATAAAATAACCTTTCTATTTAGTTTAAATTTATTTAAACTTATTAATATTATATTCCTAATATAAAAAAAAAATCTTTTTTTTTTGATAAAATAGGTATTATTTTCATTTATTTATCATAAATTATCACTACTTTAATAAAAAAGATTTATAAGGTATTTATAGAAGCTTCACCACCAACAAAAATAATTCTGTTATCTCTAGTGTTTTTGGTATTATTACTTCCTGGTTGTCCTCAACTACTTTTGTGGCTATCAATAAAGACTGAATTTTTAGGAATTGAAACATTCATATTAAAATAATAAGCAAGAAATGAGCTAGTACTCATGCTTTCTTGAGTATGTTTTCATGGTGTCCATAGATCTTTATTTTCCTTTAAACTGTTAGTTATTTCTAATTCTTCTCACCCTGACTTTTTCTTCCAATCTGCTAATGTATAGCAAAATCCAACATCACTGCCCTTATCATCATTTTTAGGAGTGACAACATTCTCATTAATACCAGAATTTATAAAGATAATATTGTCTGTTATTTTCTTTCAAATTTCATCCTTTTTTAGATCTTTTAATTTTAAAACACTGCTACCATAATTTTGTGAATTTGCCTCATAATAATATAACAAAGATTCACCAAAATATGATATATCAATTAATTCACACATTTTGTTTAAATTACTTCCAACATTTTCTTCGTAATATTTTAACTGTCTTGATGGCACATCACTTCCGGTAAATCAATCATTTTGTTCACAATTCCAAAAAGCACTATGGAATTTTTTATTTTTAATATCTCCATCTCAGTTAAGTGAATAACCATTATAATTGGTAATTATGTTATTAAATGCTGTATTATCTAACATTCTATCAACATTTCAATCATTAATATCTTTAGATAAAACATTATGCTTTGAACCGCAACTAACTACTTGAGATTGTATTAATGTTATACTCATAATACTTAATAAAACTTTTATTTGTTTTTTCATTTTAAAATCCCCAAAGATTACTTTGCAATAATTAATTTAGTATGTTCTTCTAGCAAGTGTTGGTCTTTTATTTTATTATCAGAGATAACGATATCGATATCTGATATATGTGTTATTCTTATAAATCCATTTTGAAAAATTTTGGAAGAGTCTAATAGACAAATAACTTTCTCAGATACTTTTATAATCTTTTTAATAATTTCTGCTTCTTCTATATGATTATTACACAAATAACCATTAGTATCAATGTTTGTTCCAGTTATAAATGCAAGGGGAAAATTCAAACCATCAAGGGCATTAAGCGCCTGTGGTCCTGTAAACGCTAATGATTGTGGACGCAATCTCCCACCTAAAACTATTATTCGATCAATGTATTGATTTGTTAGTGCTTGCTTTGTGATTTCAAATCCATTTGTATATAGATATTCAATTTTAGTATTAATAAAACGAGAGAAAGTTTCCATCGTTGTCCCAGGTGAAACTAGTAATATTTTTTCATTGCCAATAAGTTTAGCAGCTTCTCTTGCAATCATTAATTTTTCATTATAATTTTTTTCAATCTTTTGACTTCTGGTTGTCTCAATCTCTTTATTTACATTAATCTTTAAAAGACCTAGTTCAGTTGATATATAATGATATTTTTGTAATTCTTTTATATCTCGTCTAATTGTCAGAGGTGGTTTATTAAAATGAGCAGTTCCATACTCAATTGCTTGTCTCATTGATACTTTTCCAGTACCTTTAATGAAATTTAATAGTCCTTCTAATCTCAGTGATTTTTCCATAATTATTCCTTTCTTATATTATACACCATATTTTAAAAATATCATAAATATTCATTAATTATCACCATAAAAAATAAACTAAAATTGCATAATTAAATTTTAGTTTATCTAAATCTTATCATTATTTATAATATATTAATAATAGGTCTATAATTATTAACCTATTGAAACAATGATAAAATTATAAGCTATGGTAAATAATAATTAATATCTAGAAATTATTTTTTAAAAATGTCGGGAGATCACTATCATCCACATCTTGTGTTTGTGTGTCATCAATACTTACTGTTTCATTTTTCGGAAACTTGGCTGCAATTGGGCGATTGTTTTGAACAAAAGAGTTCGGAATATTATTGTTTTTATCCATTTCATCATTTTTTTGTTGTTGTTGGTAAGATTGCTTTTGAGGATTTTGTTGTTGAATTGGTTGTTGAATTGGTTGTTGTTGGTAAGATTGCTTTTGAGGATTTTGTTGTTGTGAAATTTTTTCACGATCTTTTGCCACTTCTGAATCAAAACCTGTTGCAATAATTGAAACAATCATTTTGTCACCTAATCCTTCATCATTTGCAAAACCAAAAATTATATTTAATTCTTCTCCTGCTGCTTGTGTAATAATATCAACAGCATCATAAGCATCATAAGCAGTACAATTTGGTCCCCCAGTTATGTTTACAATAGCATCCTTTGCACCACGAACAGAACTTTCCAATAAAGCAGATGAGACCGCTTTATTGGCAGCTTCAATAGCTTTTTCTTCGCCCTCTCCAGAACCAATTCCAAATAATACTTCACCTTTTCCCTTAAGAACGGTCGAAATATCTGCAAAGTCAAGATTAATCAATCCGGGCATTGTTATTAAATCTGAAATTGTTTGAACTGCCTGCGTTAAAATTCCATCAGCTTCCTTGAATGATTCATTAAATGGAATCTCTCCCAATATTTCTAATAATTTATTATTGGAAATAACAATTAATGAGTCAACATGTTTTTTTAATTGATTAACACCAATATCTGCGAATTTACCTCTTCTTGGACCTTCAAAAGCGAATGGTTTTGAAACAGCTGCAACTACTAATGCGCCAGTTTCTTTTGCAATTCTAGCAACAATAGGGGCAGCACCAGTTCCAGTACCCCCGCCCATTCCACAGGCAATAAAAATTAGGTCACTCCCTTTTAGTATATCTCTTATTTCTTTTTCAGATTCTAACGCTGCTTCTTCTCCGATTTTTGGATTAGCACCAGCACCAAGACCCTTTGCCACTTGTTTTCCAATAATTATCTTATTTTCTACAGGCGAAGCCTTTAAGGCTTGTGAATCAGTATTGCAAACAAGTAGATCAACACCTTGAATACCTTTTAAATACATTCGGTTAACAGCGTTGCACCCACCACCACCAACACCTATAACTTTAATTACAGCGCTTTTAAAATTTTCTACTGACATAATATTGAATTCTCCTTGTTTGTTTTCTATATATATATTATTATTTTAACACAAAATAATAATATATTTTAGTAATTTGTATTAGTTTTCTTAAATGCAAAATTTCCAAGCCCTGGATTATGATTATAACTACCTAGCGGTTGTTGTTGATGGTTAAAATTTCCGATATTTTGATCAACACCTAAGTTGTTTATAGGATGGACAAATGGATTATTTTCCAAATTTGGTTCTTGAATTTGATTATTTGATATATTAATATAGTTTGGATTTTGTTGATTTATATGCTGTTGATTTATATTGCCCTGACTATTAAATTGTTGGTTATTTTGTTGAAATAATTGTTGTTCCAATAATTGATTATTTTGTTGTAAAATTTGTTGATTATTTGGAACTTCATGTTCAAATTTATCATTATTGTAAAAATGAGGTTCCTGGATAATATTTTTATTAACAGGTGCATAATTTTGTAAATTCGGATTCAAATTTATTTCACTAACCCGGTTGTTAATATTTGACTGTTGATAAGAATTTAAACTTTGATTATAAGATGGGTTATGGTAAATATTATTTTGATTTTGATTATTAAAAGTTTTTTGTGTATATGAATTAACATCCCTTTCTAACGTGTCTCAAACACTATTAGAAGAAGATTTATTTATAATATCATTTGGTTTTTGATTTTGGTTGTAAATAGTATTTTTAGAATAATCATAATTTGGTGCCAACTTTGAATAATTATTATATTTTTCTTGTTCATTTTTTTGTTGTTCCATATTTACAAAATTATTATATTTATTTTTTTTACTATTGTCGATATTTATATTTGGCAAGATTGTATATCCATCAGGAACATTTTCCTTTAGTTTATCATACTCTGATTCTGATATCTTATGTTCCTTGATAAAGTCATTAGTACTAGTTAAATATCTTTGATTTTGAATTGTATTATTTGATAATAACATCTCCTCAGCAGCACCTAAAGCAACCGTTGTTGCTTCATCTTCTTCTCCAACCCCTAATGGTATATAAATTCTAATATTAGTTTTTACTTTAAAACATTTTTTGAAAATAACTTCTATACCAGAAATCTTGGTTATATCACCACAAATATAAACCCTTAAATTCTCAAGGTTTTTATTTGTACTATTTTTTAAAACACCTTCTATTGAGTTTACAAAACGGCTAATATAGTTTTTAAATTCTTCTAATATTTTTTGCTTAGAATATGATATTTCAATTTTTGAAACTTTATCCATTTTTCTAAAATATATAATATCAGAAGATTCATCCAATTCATTAAAATCCAATAAATTAAACAAATAATTGTAAACTATATGTTGCTTAATTTTTAACTTATTGGCAATAGAAGTCGTCATTCCATCTATCGCATTTGCTTTTCCTGTATTTACAAATCTAAAACAACCTTCATTTCTATATAATCCATACGAATAATCATCTTTATTTATTTCAATTAAAACAACATTTTCAGATATAAATTCTGCAGGTGGAACAATTTTTATTGCTTTAACGTGGTTTTGAAAATCTTTCATTAATATTTGGCGGTTATTATCATAAATTACTTTAGTGTGTGATTGTAGCACTTCATTGTCAATTGAATAATTTAGACATACTAATTGTATTTTTGTACATAAACGACCATAAGGAAAATCTATGTATTTTACATTATCAAAAATTCAGTGTTTCGGTTTGATTTTAACAACACTTTTAGAGGGCTTATATCGTGAATTTTTTATTTTATCAAATAGCTGATTTTTAAGTATTTGATTAGAAGAAAAAGTTTTTTCTTCATCAGCATAAATTGTCTCAGTAGACTCATCAATTGCCAATGTATTTGTTGGCAAGATTAAAATTATTGCCTTAATTTCTTCATGAAAAGATGATTCATATTTTCACAATAACTCTGCTAATACATTTTTAGCATGTAAAGGATTATCCACAACATCTTTATCATTTAAAAATTTTTCATTTACTGTATTTGAAAAAACAACAACAGGGTTCGCTTTTTTATCAATATATTTACAAACAGAAAAAGTCATCCTATTTTTTGATATTTCTAAAACAGCATATGTGTCTTTTAACATAATATTTGGCGCAACTTTATTCATATCCTATCCTTTCCATCACTCACAATTTAGCGCTATGGCTACGATTGTTTGAAAATATTTCCTCATTTGTAGCAAATATAGGTTTTTTTGTAATTTTTTTAAATAAAACATCACTTTTAATATTTATTGGTAAATACTTATTAATATCTTGATTCTTATCAAATGTCAGTCGATTAAATATTTCATTGACAATTTTTTCTTCTAAAGAATGAAATGTTAAAATGCATATTCTACCGCCAATATTTAAAAGAGATATTGCTTGTTCAATACTATTTTTGAGAATATTTATTTCATCATTAACATAAATTCTTATAGCTTGAAATGTTTTTTTTGCGGGGTGTTTTTTTTGGCGCTTAACTTTTTCTGGAAGCGACTTCTTGATAATTTCAACTAATTCAAATGTAGTTTCTAATGGTTTTTTTTTTCTAAATTCATCTATATTTTGTGATATTCTATAAGCAAATTTTTCTTCACCATATAATTTAATAATATCTGTTAATTCCTTAATAGATTTATTATTAAGAACAAATTTTGCATCAAGGGTTTGGGTATTATCCATCCTCATATCTAAAGGTGCGTCATATCGGTAACTAAATCCCCTTTTGGGGTCATCTAACTGCGGGGATGAGACCCCAAGATCATACAAAATACCATCAATTTTAAAAACGTTATGTAAACTTAGAATAGCCTTTATATTTACAAAGTTATTTTTAATTATTTTTATATTTTCACGACCCTTAAACATTTTTTTACAAAACTCAATTGCTTTTGGGTCTTGATCAATTGAAAATAATTTGCCTTTTTGGTCAATATTATTCAAAATTGATAATGAGTGTCCTCCTCAACCAAGAGTGCAATCTACATAAACACCATCTGATTTATTAACAATTAACTCAATGATTTTATCTAATAAAATCGGCTGATGGGTATTTTTATTCATTAGAAATTAATCTCCAAAGCTGTTGGCAAAATCAATTAAATTATTTGCATTCTCATTAATATATTGTTTATAAACTTCTGCATCTCAAATTTCAATATAGTCACCTTGACCAATAATATAGACATTTTTTTTAATTTTTGCTAGGTCAAGAATATTTGTGGGTATAGATACTCTTCCACTTCCATCCAACTTAATTTCACAAGTATTTCCTAAAATATGCCTTTTAATTAAGCGCCTCTTAGAATTCATATCAGATTTAGAATTTAACTCTTCTAAAAGCTGCTTAAAAACATCTTCAGACCTTACTTGTAGGCAGGGTTCAATGCCCCCAGATATATATATAGTTGTATCAATTTTACTACGTAGTTTAGCAGGCATTGTTAGCCGTTGTTTTTCATCTAATGTATGTTCAAATGTACCTAGAAACATATCCCACTCTCTCCCACTTAATAACATTATATACCATAAAAAGAAACAATAAGTCATTTTTGTCCCTTTTTCAATTAAAAAATAAAAAAATTAGTAATCTATTGTTATCTTAGAATAAAGCAACCCGTAATATATGTCTCACTATTAAAAGATTACTTTTTTATGAAAAATATATTTGTAAATAAAATAATAAGCATTATTAAATTATACAAATAAATTAAGAACATTTAATAGTAAAAAGTAACTAATTTCTTGTTTAACTTTGTTTTACGCTTATTTTTAAATATAATAACAGAAGAAATAAAAATATGTTTAATTAAGAATAGAAGAATGCATTTCGTAATTATCTTAAAAATATATCAAAATACAAGAGCTAAAAAAATGATGAACAAAAATACAAAAATTATGTTAAAAATTCTAAAAAAGTTTAACATTTTTGATGAATGTTTAACATGAAAATGTGATCATAACTACACTTAAGTACATTATTAATTTTGTAAATTATATTAGAAGAGAAAATTAAACAATTATATATTTCAAAAGATGTTATATTCATTTGAGTATCAGTTAGTAATTACTACATCAAAAAAAACATATTAATTCATAATAAAATGAAAATAAAAAAACTTAAATTTCCTACCCTGATACATATATATATAGCATGTCACCAATAATGCGATCACTTTATATAAACAAAATTCAACACATTGAAGGTAATTACAATAACCAAATTAAATCGAGTAATATTAGAAAAATAATTCATAGTTATTAAATCATTATTAAACTAAAATTTATCATTTTCTTTTGAAGTAAAAGAAAATGTGCCATTAAAACCAATAAAAGATTAAAAATTATTTAGTTGAGGATAATAAATATACAAATGGCAAAAGTTAAAAATTATAAATACCACATATTTATTCAAAAAAATTATTTCATATTTAAAGCATATGTACAAAGAGTCTCAAGTCATTTTTTTAAGGTCAGGTAGATTTTCCAATATTTATGACAAATCTTTCTAATTTTATATTTTAAATAGTAGAATTTTGCAATTTATCATATCTAACTATTGGATATGAACTCATAAACATAATTATATTAGAATATTTAAATATTACTCTAAATACAATTGCCTACCAATGATATAAAAGATATGGTTAGCAATATTTATATTAATCATTTACAACCACATTAAATTACTTAAATTTTAAATATAACACTCAATAATGTTACTAGGAATAAAATTATTACAAATATATATCTATAACAAAAAAAGAGAATTACATATTTAAGTCTCTTTTATTTTGTGCCAACAATCCTTTAAGATAAAAAATAAATAGATTTTCTATTAAGAATTATTTCATAATTATAGTTAACCGCATTAAATGGTTTCTATTTTTACAATTTTTCTATATTTTTAAACTGATAGTTCATATTTTTCCCACCTGGTAATAATAATGAAAGTTTATAATTTAATGTTTTTCCTTTATATTTATAATGTAACACATAACTCAATGTAGATTCATAGTTATTATCTGAGAAATTTTTATATTCTACATTGCTTGTTGAGAAATTTTTAGAATTCATGTATTCCATAAAAACTTTATTTCTATCTGTGTAAAATGTTGTTGTTGACGCTGAAAAGAAAATTTTCAATTTAGACATAAGATCATTAAGACTATTGTCACCTTTTTTATTTGCCATTTTTTGTAAATTATATAAAAATGAGCCCGGAATAACACTTATTGTGTTATTTTTTGATTCATAACCTAGTAATTTTTCACCAAACTCTAATCCAGATAAGCGAACTTTATTGCCACTTTCATCAGTATATACATATTGATACCCTTTTTTACTATCGTCAATAACAGATAAACCAAGGGTTAAAGAATTTGTATATGTTGTACCATTGAACGTTACACTATTATCTGAGAGTTTCTTAGGAACTGTTAATTCCTTGTCGTTTGCATCATATACTTCTAATTTTTTTGGCATATTATAATTCATTGATTTTAAAAGGTCTAATATATCATTAGTGTTATTACTGACCATATTAGTTATTTCTATAATAATTGTAGTCAAAGAAGAAATGGGCATATCCACTCCCATTATTGAGATGTTTTTTGATAGTAAATCATTTATATTTTTACATGATTTAAAATTATCAGGAACGGGAATATTTACCATTTCTAATAATAAAAATATTAATGGTAAAACAGTAGAACCATAGATGATATCTTCTAATGGTCTATTAAAATATGAACCAAAAGACTTAATTAAACCAATATAAGGCTCAATTGTAGATGCTGATGGTATAGGTAAAGTTATACCAAACATTTTTAATGCATCTTTTAATATAGAAATTAAAGAAGAGTTTAATATACCACACAAATCAGTTCCTAATGAAGAGACCAATTTTTTACAATTGTCATTTGCCAATAATGGCATAATAACATTTGTTAATATTGCAAATAGATGGGATTCATCCGGAGCATTTAGAATACCAGGGAGAATAAACATAAGTGGACCGACACTGGTTGTGTTTACATAACCATCAATTACCGATGCTAATAATGGGCCCAAACCATACATATTTCGGCCATATTACCGACAATGCTTGACTTGCTTACATCAATTCCACCTTTACCATCTGCATTAAGATTTAAGAATAGTCCATCACCACCTTCTTTTGATAGACTGGATTTGCAGTTCCATCACCCAAAATTGGTGTTGACGTTAATCTCGCTCCATCTGTTGTATCAATATTATGAAATAAAATTTGCATCACACAATTAAATTGCACTTTATCTACATTTCCTTTTCCACCAAATATTCCATTTAAGAGTGTAGATATCACAGACAAATTACATTTTTCAATTGTTGCATTTGTTGTTGTTTGTTCTGCAACTTTTTTTATCACAGTATAATTTGATTCATCTTGAGAAAATAGATGGTTGTGGTTATCTTCAGACCAATCATTATTTAGATTAAGACTAGGATTTGTATAACTATCAAAAGCACTAATATAGTATGACAATGCAATAAACATTTCCAATAAAGGAGAGATATCTTTTGATGGGTCAAATGATACTATATTTTTTTGCTAAAAGATTCTTTAAATTGGTCTTTTAATTTATCAACAACATAGGACCATGAATTTTTATTTTTTACTATATCTTCTATTGTTATAGGTTTTGTATTAGGATATAAATTAGCAAGAAGAATAGATAATTCTTGATAAAATCAATACATATAATATGAGTTAGAATTATTTTGTATCTTATTTAAATTTGTTATAATATCATCTTTAACATTACCAAGTCCGCCAATAATAGAATTTATAGAATCAACAGTATTAGAATCCATACTACTAAGTCC
The DNA here is from genome assembly GCF_964031045.1 of Spiroplasma endosymbiont of Aspidapion aeneum. Lineage (NCBI taxonomy): Bacteria > Bacillati > Mycoplasmatota > Mollicutes > Entomoplasmatales > Spiroplasmataceae > Spiroplasma > Spiroplasma endosymbiont of Aspidapion aeneum. Next base: position 845,422 of record NZ_OZ034994.1, read on the forward strand.
AGCAATTCTTAACGCTGATAATAATGTAGATAATAGTGAATTTGAGATCCCATTTCCAATAAGAGAATAAATTGTACTATAAATACCAGATATTCCACCTCACGCATTTGATTGATAAGGGTTACCAACCATCTCTTTTTTTTGTGTTGATGATAGACCATCAACTTTATCAATTGCTTTAAAAACATCAAAATCACTACCAAAATATGATGATAGAGCATTAGATATGGTTTCTGATTCTTTTGATGATGATATTACTTTATTAACTTTTAATGTCTGTAAATAATTATTTGAAGCAGTTCCATCGGTTCCAGCAGCTCCAGCGATTGGTCCATACATCGCCAAGCTACTAGCCTGAATTAGATCACTCACTCGTTTTTTAACACTTTGAACATAGGTGTTTACATAGGTACACGATGCCACACTAGCTACGCTAACAAATAGAGATGCACTAGCAAGTGTGGCAAATGCTTTTTTTGAATTTTGATATTGCAAATTCCTTTTCTATAAAAATTATACCTTATTATCATAAAAATATGTAAAAATCATATTTTTTAAGAAACTATTTAAAAATTACTAAAAATTAATCTTATTTAACAAAATGGCAACTTATCTATAAACATCACCTACTATAAAAATAATTATAACAAAAAATATAATATTGCGTAAATTAATACCATCTTTTCTAAAAAATTATAATCACTTATTCTGAAAAAATAGAAGAGGCTTTGCGTTTTAATACACTGATTAAAGGGATTGAAACAGCTAAAGTAAATGACGTTATAAATATACCAATTAATAGGAACGGAACTCACCAGACAATAACTGGGGGAATTGTAACCCCAGTAAATCTAGCAGCTGTATTTAAAGCTGCTCGTGATAGGAAATATCCCATAAAAATTGCAATTGTGACAAGAATAGTGTTTACCACTACCTGTATTCCCAATACTATGTGAATAATATCTTTATTTCTATATCCCAGAGCCTTCATTACTAGAATAAATTTTTCAAAATTTGTAATAAATGCTTCTACTAGCAACATTAAATAAAGAATGCTTATCATAATAATAATAACAATTGCTAAAACCGCTAAACTTAAAAATAGTTCTGAAATTGATATTAACAATCCAAGTCTAAGGCTAGATAGGTCAACACTTATATACTGAGGTCGAATACCTGTTAGCGCTGAGCTTATTGTTCCCGAATTAAATGTTCCTGTTATTCCATCTAAAGCAGCTCTTGCTCCAGTTGTTTCTCCAATTACTTCAGAAAATCTTGAATATTTCGTATTAAATCAATAAGATTGGGTAGAATATTTAAGTGCACTATCCTTATCCCCTTTAAATAAACTGTCAACACCATAAACCATTGATTTTGGGTCATTTTGTGCTTTTTGAGGTAAGGCTGAAACATCTTTATAATTATAAGTTTTTATATTTGGACCGTTGGGAACTTGGTATGATTTACCAGATGGCGTAAATGGCGACTGATTAAGTGAAATAAATTTTGAAGTGTTATAACCATACAAAAGATTTGCAATATCTTGGTCAATAATAATTATATTATCATTAAATGTTGATAAAACAGATTTAGGATCAATTTCTGCTTTTTTAATATTATTATGTCCAAGTTTTCCCTTTGAAATTGAGATTGGATAATTATTTCCATAACCTATATTATCATCTGCTCAACATGTTACGGTTTGCTTACCTAAATCTGATAAATCTGCTTCTCCGTGTTTATCTTCTGGATTTGCACCATTGTACAATTTAGTAAACTTCAAATTATATGGACAAATATAATAATATTTATCACTATATTTGCCATTTAAAGAACTTGCTTTTCAAGCATCTTTTATCGAATTAGGAACATCCTTTTGACTTGCTTCCCCATATCAACCTGTTTGATTTGGTGTTGGGTTATTAAGGTCGTCCTTAATTTCAGTTGCCAAATCAATATCTCCATTTTGAAATAGGCTTGCGTTTGAAAATAAAGCATCCTCTGGAATATATAGTCTTATATTATTATAATTATAATATGGTCTAAGATTATAAACTAACTTACCATTTTCATCATATTTTAGTTCTTGAAATAGCGAAGTATCTTTCAGCATTTTTATTTTATTATCTTCATCAGCGTACTGTCTTTGGAATATATATTTTGACGTGTCAATACTATAAGGGTCTATAAATCCATTTTTTGTATCTTTTCCTTGGAATTTTAAATAATCTCGATCATCATAAACTCAAGCAGACTTTGGAATATCTGGACGAGAGTAATTTGAATAATTTAAACCATTGATTTTTAAATAAGTAGAATCTGGAATAACATTAGTTTTAAAACCAAATTTCTTTTTAACGGTTTTATTAATTACCGCTGGAATGTAGAGAGTTTTTGTATCTGGGTTGTAAATTTTTAATCTAATAAGATCTTGAATTTTTGATTTATCTAGTGATTTAGAATCATCAAATAAAGTATCTAACTCTCTAATAATATTGGCTTTTAAAAAAACTGATGAGGTGTCAACGTCATTAAGATTGAATGCTAATTGGTTCTCTTTTAGTCCATCTGCTCTAAAACTTTTTCCAGAACCATCTGTAAAACTAAGAGCTGTTCCCATTGTTTCTTGTCCTGGAACATATGCATCAACACCAGAAGAAACTGAAAATTGACCTATTCTAGATTTAGAAGAAACATAACCGCTGTAAGATGATGGCAAATATGAAAGAATGTAATCCATTATTGACCTTCTTCAGTCATCACTTTCAGCCACCTTACTTGAGGTGTTTGTAAACATTGTGTTAATTATTTGTGGTAATCCAGATGAAACTAATGAATTTGTAATTCCTAATTGATGTTCTCTTTCTCCAATGTTAGAAAAGTCATCTCCAGAACCATTACTATTTTTTTGAGTGTAAAGTGGTGCGTTTGAAAATTGTTCTAATTCACCAGCGCTCACAGATACCCCATGAAAGTTAGAAATTCTTTGAGGTAAAACATTTAATAACATATCAATAAAAGATTTTGAATCTGCTGTTGAAGTTCCTAAATAATCATTCATTCATTTTATATTTGACCAATAATTATCGTCTGATGAATATAATGCTGAAGGTTGTTGATTTTTGTTATAATAAGAATCTTTGTCAAGTACTAGTTTTGAAAAAACACCAGTATTATTAGTTGAATCATTAATAAGTCCAGGATCTTCATAATAATCCTCAACATATTTACCAATTCCAGTCCCTTCTAATTGGTCTCCCTTTTGGTTATCTTCCAAATAATTAGGTCCCGTTCAAGCATCTAGTGATGTTTGTGCTACGGGAGCATTTTCTGCTGGGTTTACAAATGTGTATGCATTTTTGTATGAAAAAAACTTTTCTGAATCATTTATATATTTATTTAACATTGGAGGAGCAAAGGATAAAAAACTCACCAATATCATAATAATAAATACAGCAGAAGATGATGCTAGAAAAACATTTTTATTTCTAGCTGCAATTTTAATATCAAATCGTAATCAAAATGGGATAAGATATTTTTTGTTTTTAGCTTTCTTAACCTTAATTTTTTGAGAGGCATTAGCAGAAACTATGATAATATTTCCTATTTCTTTTCGGTTATAATGATATGCAACCAATAAAGAAGAAACAATTGCAAAACCACCAATTCCAATCATCATTCCAAATAAAACAAGGGGATTAAAAATAAATTGGTAAAGGTTTATAGTTAAATATCCAATAAAAAAATTGGAGACGAGATCTTGTAAAAATGCAGAACAAATCCAGGCTAGGGGGATAACTATAAAGGAAATAATTAAAGATGTGCCAATATATGAGAATGATAATTCTTTACTTTTTATTCCCATCGCCTTCATATAAGCAATTTGAGATGCATTATTTCTTATATTCTTTTTAATCGAAAAGATAATAGCATTTAGCAATAACAATAATATTATTGGTATAAATACAAATAGACACACCTTAAGGGCATTTGATAAATAACCTTGGACCTTCATATTGTATTTAAAGACAGTATCATTAAAGTGCATTGGTAATTGCTTCTGGTCGTCATGTTTTAATCAATATTGAGATTTTTTTCCATTATTTAAGATATCGTCATATTTGTATTGAATTTGATTATTGGTATTCTTATAAGTACAATAATATTCTAATTTTGATTGGTAATCACTAACAATTGGGTTTGGGTTTGTTAAATTTGAATTATTATTTATGAAATAATAATTAGTCATAGAAATTGATATACCAGAATCTGATTTACTATAAATACTTTTTAAATTATTTTTTGTAAGATAAACAATAATACCATTATTTACATCTGGCATAATTGAGTCTAAATTCGTGATGGGATAATAACTAAGGGAATCTGTTGCAAAACCAGAAATGTTTTTATAAACACCATCAATTGACAATTTAGATCCTACTTTTATACCCCTTCTAATTGCATATTGTTCTCCAATTAGCACATCATTATCTGATGTCGGCATTGTTCCACTAATCAATTTTAAATATTGATTTTTCTTAGCTATTTCTTTTTCATCAAGCACAATAAATCGAAAGGATAGTTTTTGAGAACTATCATACAAATATCCTTCTTCTCTCAAAGAAACATTTAAACCAGTTAATCAAGCAGCCATCTCTTGATGGTATTTTTCCATTATAAATGGGTTCTTCTTAGATGGTGCATAATTCTCATTAGACTTTGTGTAAATGGTTGGGTCTATATCATCATAGCTAAATCTTATCCCCCCACGCGAAGCATAATAACCCCTTTCGATATCACAACGTGAATATATGTTATAATCAACACTAGACTTAACAGAAGTTGCAATTCCATTATCATCTAAAATATATGATAAAGGACTTAGCATTCCTCTTAAACCATGTTCTTTTAAACTGTATGATGCAGAACCGTCTTTATTTTTTAAATTAAGTAAAGTAGAAGAATAATTTCCACCAATTGTCATATTTTGTTCATAATAAATTGTATTCAAATTATTTAAATTTGTTGAAGAATCATCGAGTAAATTTTGGCCAAATAAATAACTTCATAAGACAGTCATATGAGTTCTTGCAGCATCTACAAAATCATTTAATTTAAAGTCATCTGCAACATTTGGTGTTCTACATAAATGTAATGTATATTTTGTATTATATAAATCAACGATATCTTGTGATAAATCATTCCCTGAATATGGAGGACCTACTAATTTCTTATATTCTGGTGTTGTCTCAAAATCTGATCAAATTGCTTTTTCATAATCATAACATTTTTTTAACATTTCAAATGCAATTGATTCAAAAGCAGAATAAACATAAACAAAATCACGATCATGGACAATATTTGTGCCTAATGTTGTTGCCCAATCTTCAAGAGATGGGTCTAATGCATTTCAACCTTTATTGTATCAATCGGCTCAATCACTTTTATTTTGTGTTGTTGGAATTTTTAATTCATTGTAAACTCGCTCCCAATTATTAAAAGCCTGTGTGTTGGAACTATAATATGCAAGTGCTAAGGGCAACTTAGAAATATCATCTTTATTATTATGTAAATCTAAAATTTTATTATTAAAAGATTGCATCAATGCTCCAATAATTGTCATTAAGAAACGTCGAAAATAACGAGGAAGATTATCAGACTCTGCAAGTGAACCTACTTTAAATGTTTCGTTTAGGGAATTAAAATTTTCAGCATATGGTGTTGGACATAAAAATTGACCGGTTCCTTCATTAACGGAAAAAAATCCAAATTCAGCGGCGGCTTCACCAACTCTTGTTATATTTTCATATCCATCAATTCCATAATGGTTATCATTACGGTCTGCATTATAATTTCGTATTTCATCACCAAATTGAGCACCTTCTTTTGAAGTATCACCAATAAAAAGGTCTTTTCATCCTTCTATGAAAAATGGTGATGAAAATGCATCGGTCACAAAACTAGAATGATTTGTTTGGTTATTATTTCCTTGTTTTGCTATATAAAAATTGGCATAGGATGTCTTTTGTCCCGATTTATCTGTGATCGATGTATAATTATCCTTGACAAAATCATTCATTTGTATATATGTATCATTTTCAGAAGATCCAGATGTTTTATCTATACCAACAGTTTGTGAATATTCATCTTCAAATCTTTGTGAGTTTTTCTTAACAGTATCGTTGTAAACGTCGTTAACTCTTGTATTAACACTAATTACAAGACTAAGAAATAGACTGGCAATAAAGGAAAGTGAAGATACTATAAAAAATTGTGTTTTATACTTAAATATCGATTTAAATCCCTGTTTAAAAAGTAGTCACTTTAGCCTCATGATTTACCCATAATTTCTATACTTAGATATTAAACTAAGCATAAGGGAAGCCAAGTGTACTGAATTACACTTAGTTTCCCTTATGCTCTAATATTTTATCTATATATTATTATAAAGTAAAATTAGAATAAGTGTTAAAAACTATGTAAATATTGCAAATAAATGTAAAATATCAAAAAAACAATGTATTGAAAACTTTTTTAAATGTAATTTCAGTAATTTATAACAATAAATGGCTCGCATCAAGAGCAATAATACATAAAATATCAATAGATTTAATATAAATTGATGCCTAAATATTATATCTTTATAAAAATATTAAATATATGTCTTTAAAAAAAACAAATATAAATTAATTGTTAATTCTAACATGATTTAAAAATTTACCCTTTTAATATTGAAATTTTAAGTCATACTTGTGTTATAATTTTAAGCAATTCTGATAAATATTTATTACATTCTTGATTAAGATAAATAATTAAATTATTAGATATAATTATTAATAATAGCTTTTTATGGATTATTAGTAGAAAATTCTATATCCAAATAAGTTGAACAAAATTAATCTTTATTAAATAAATTTTTAATAATTAGCAAATTATATTTAATTAAAAAGTAACCTTTTTAATGATGAGGTAAATATTATTTCCTCAACTTAAGGCTACTTTTGTTTTTATAATTGTATGGGTGTTATTTTATTTTTTTATCTATATGGGTTATTACATAATTTATATTATATCTCACAATAAAAAAAACTTAATTATTTTAAATAATTAATTTTTAAAAACAGATGATGCTTTCTTTTTTAACACACTAATTAAAGGTATTGAGACCGCCAAACTAAATGATGTTATAAAAATAGATATTATCAATAGTGGAACCCATCAAACAATAACTGGAGGTATTATTACTCCTGTAAATTTAGCAGCTGTATTTAAAGCTCCCCTTGAAAATAAATATCCTAAGAATATTGCAACACCAACTAAAACTGAATCAACTATAAGTTGTAATCCCAAGATTGATTGAATAATATCTTTATTTCTATATCCAAGAGACTTCATTACTAAAATAAATTTTTCAAAATTTGTAATAAACGCTTCCACTAGTAACATTAAATATAAAATACTTACAAAAACGATTATAGTAATTGCTAAAATAGCAAGGCTTAGGATGAGTTCTGATATAGATATGATTAGTCCAAGCCTTAAACTTGATAGGTCTACACTTAAATATTGTGGCTTAATATTTGTCAATGCAGAACTAAGTGTTCCAGCATTAAATGTACCTGTTAATCCATCTAAAGCAGCTCTTGCCCCAGTTGTCTCACCGGTAACTTCTGAAAACTTAGAATATTTTGTATTAAACCATTGAGGTTGGGTTGAATATTTAGTTGCCTCATCTTTATTGCCATTAAATAGATTATCAACACCATAAACTATTGATTTAGGATCGTTTTGTACACTTTGAGGCAACGAAGAAATATCCTTATAATCATATGTCTTAATCTTTGGACCATTAGGCACTTGGTATGATTTACCAGTTGGTGTATATGGTGACTGATTAAGTGATATAAATTTTGATGTATTATAACCATATAAAAGATTTGCAATATCTTGGTCAATAATAATTATATTGTCATTAAAGGTTGCCAATATTGATTTAGGATTAATTTTGGCAATATTAATATTATTATATTTAATTTTTCCAGATGATATTGTAATTGGATATTCATTTCCATACCCTATATTTTCGTCTGCTCAACATGTTACAGCTTCTTTATCTAAATCAGATACATCAGCTTCACCATGCTTATCTCCCGGAGTTGACCCATTGTATAATTTAGAAAATTTTAAATTATATGGACAAATATAAGTATAACCACCACTATCATCAAAACCTGAAGAAGAATATGATCTTCAAGCATCTTTTACCGATTTAGGAACTTGACTTGCAGGAACATTACTCTTATACCATCCTGTCTGGTTTGGAGTCATACTATTATCATCTTTAATTTCACTTGACAAATCAATATCCCCATTTTGAAATAAATTTGCATTTGTAGATAGAGCATTATTTGGAATATATAATCTTAGATTATTATAATTATAATATGGGCGAATATTATAAACTAAATTACCATCATCATATTTCATCTCCTGAAATAGCGATGTGTCTTTTAGCATTTTAAGTCTTTTGTTATCTTCTGTATATTGTCTTTGATATATATATTTTGATGTGTCAATGTCATAGGGACTAATAAACCCCTCTTGATTAAGAACGTTGTCATCTTTTCCTTGGAACCTTAAATAATCACGGTCATCATAAACTCATGCATTTTTTGGAATATCTGGCTGTGTATACTTAGAGTAATTCAATCCATTAAGACCTAAATATGTAGATTCTGGGATAATATTGGTATCAAAATCAAAATTTTTATTAACAGTTTTATTAACAACTGCTGGTATGTTTAATGTTTTAGTATCTGGGTTGTAAATTTTTAATCGAATAAGATCTGCAATTTTTGTAGTATCTAATTTATTTTCATCATTAAATAAAATATTTAATTGGTCAATAATATTATCTTTTAGAAAGACAGATGATGTATCTAGTCCATCAAGGTTAAATGCTGTTTGGTTGTTTTTTAAACCCTCAGCTTTAATATTTTTTTCAGAAGAATCTGAAAAAGTGACGGCTGTACCCATTGTTTCTTGTCCTGGAACATATGTTTCAGTTCCTGATCCAATAGAAAATTGTCCAATTCTACTGGTTGAAGAAATATATCCACTGTAAGTTGATGGCAAGTAAGACAAAATATAATCCATTATTGACTTTCTTCAATCATCACTTTCAGAAACCTTAGCAGTATTATTTACTATAGCATTTATAATTTGTGGAAGACCCGTTGCTACTAGTGAATTAGTTATTCCCAATTGAGCCTCTCGTTCAGATATTGTAGTAAAATCTTGACCAGACCCATCTGTATTTTTTTGAGTATATAGAGGGGCATTTGAAAACTGTTCTAATTCTCCAGCACTTAGCGAAAATCCGTGAAAGTTAGATATTCTTTGTGGTATAACATTTAATAACATATTTATAAATGAATTAGAATCTGATGTTGACTGTCCCAGGTAATCGTTCATTCATTTTACATTTGACCAATAACCAGAATTTGTAGGTATTGTAGTTAGTGAATCTTGATTATTATCATAGTAAGAATCTTTTGATAAAATAAATTTAGAAAAAATGCCTGTATTATTTGTAGAATCATTCACTAATGAAGGGTCATCATAATAATCTTCAACATATTTTTCAATTGAGGTTCCTTGTAATTGATCTTCTTTCTGATTTTTTTCTAAATAATCCGGTCCGGTTCAAGCATCTAATGATGTTTTAGATACAGGGGCATTTTCGGCTGGGTTTGTAAATGTATATGCATTTTTATAAGAAAAGAATTTTTGTGAATCACTAATGTATTTATCTAGCATTGGCGGAGCAAATGATAGAAAGCTTACCAATAACATAACAACAAATATTGCAAAAGAAGACGCAAGAAATACATTCTTATTTCTAACAGCAATCTTAATGTCAAAACGTAGTCAAAACGGAATAATATGTTTTTTAATTTTTTGTTTTTTAATTTTTATTTTATGGCTAGAATTTGTAGATACGACAATAATTTTTCCAATTTGCTTTCTATTGTAATGGTAAGCAATTAATAAAGATGAGGAAATAGCAAAACCACCAATGCCAATTACCATCCCCAATAAGACGAGCGGATTAAATATAAATTGAAATAGGTATATAGTTAAATAACCAATAAAGAATCTTGACACTAATTCTTGTAAAAAAGCAGAACACACTCATGCTAATGGAATTATTAAAAATGCAACAATTATAGATGTGCCCACGTAAGAGAATGATAATTCTTTACTTCTTATACCCATTGCTTTCATATAAGCAATTTGTGAAGCATTATTTCTAATATTCTTTTTAATTGAGAATACAAGCGCATTCAGTAATAGTAATAATATAATTGGTCCAAATATAAACAAACACAACTTAATAGCAGTTGATAAATAATCTTGTACTTTTGTATTGAATTGGAAAATAGTCTTTTTAAAATCGTTGGGCATCTTTTTTTCATTGTCAAATTTTTGCCAATATTCTGAGTTACTTCCTTTGTTTAAAATGTCATCATATTTATACTGAATTTTATTATCAGTATTTTTATAAGCACTGAAATATTCTAATTTTGATTTATAATCTTGAAGAATTGGTTTTGGATTTGCCAAATTACTATTATTATTTATAAAATAATAATTAGTCATAGAAATGGATATACCAGAATCTGAATTGTTATAAATAGTTCTTAAATTATTTTTTGTAAGATAAACAATAACACCATTATTGACATCTGGCATAACTGTATCAAGATTTGTTACAGGATAATAACTCAAAGAATCTGTTGCAAAACCACAGACATTTTTATAAACACCAGCTATTGATATTTTAGAACCTAATTTCAAGCCTTTTTTAATTGCATATTGTTCACCAATTAGAACATCATTATTTGATATAGGCATTGTCCCACATAGCAATTTTAAATATTGATTCTTCTTAGCCATCTCATTATCATCTAAAACAATAAATCGAAATGATATTTTTTGAGAACTATCATATAAATAACCTTCTTCTCTTAAGGAAACATTTAAACCAGTTAATCAAGCAGCCATATCTTGATGGTATTTTTCCATAATAAATGGACTTTTTTTAGAGGGCACATAACTCTCTGTAAAATCTGTATAAACAGAAGGGTCAATGTCATTATAACCATAACGAATTCCTCCACGAGAAGCATAATAACCCCTATCAGCATCATATCTACCATAAATATTATAATCTACATCCGCTTTGACAGAGGTTGCATTTCCTTCCTTATCTAAAACATATGAAAGTGGGTTTAACATTCCTAGTAAACCGTGTTCTATATAATTGTATGAGGCAGAACCGTCCTTGTTTTTCAAATTAAGTAAAGTAGAAGAATAATTTCCACCAATTGTCATATTTTGTTCATAATAGATAGTTTTCAAATTATTCGAAGAATCTTCAAGTAAATTTTGGCCAAATAAATAACTTCATAACTTGGTCATATGGTTATTTGCTGCATCTACAAAATCAGTCTTATTAAAATTATTTTGATTTTCTGGTGTTTGACATAATTTTAATGGTGTATTATCATTAAAATCTTTAATAATAGCCTCAGATAATGTCTTATCCGTTGGTGGATTAGCAACTAATTGTTTATAAGAGTCAGTTGAAACATAATTAGTTCAAATAGCCTTTTCATAATCATAACACTTTTTTAACATTTCAAATGCCAATGATTCAAAGGCAGAATAAACATAAACAAAATCACGATTGTGAAGAAGGTTTGGATGTTCTGTTGATCAATTATCAACCGACGGATCTAAAGCATTTCATCCCTTATTATATCAATCATTTCAACCATCTTTAGATTGTGTTGTTGGAATTTTTAATTCATTAAAAATACTTTCTCAGTTAGTATAGGCTTGTGTATTTGACCCATAATATGCAAGCGCCAATGGCTGTTTAATTATATTACTAGAATCATTTTTCTCATGTAAACTCTTTACTTCATTATTAAATGATTGCATCAATGCTCCAATAATTGTCATTAAGAAACGTCGAAAATAACGATGTCCTCCATCAGATTTTGCCATTGATCCTACTTTAAAAGATTCATTTAATGAATTAAAGTTTGCAGCATATAATGTAGGGTTTAAAAATTGACCATTTCCCTCATTAATTGAGAAAAACTCAAATTCAGCTGCAGCTTCCCCATATCTTGTTTCAGCGGTTTTACTATTTATCCCATACTGCTCATTATTATAATTTGCATTATAATCTTTTATACTATCGTATTGATCATCTCCTTTTGAAGAGTCACCAACAAAAAGTTCTCTTCACCCTTCCATAAAAAATGGCGATGACAATGCATCTGTTACAAAACTAGAGTGATTTGTTTGGTCATCATCGCCTTGTTTTGCTATATAAAAATTTGCATAAGATGTCTTTTGACCTGATTTATCTGTAATTGATGTGTAATTATTCTTTACAAAGTCATTCATTTGTACATAAATATCTTTTTCAGATGAACCCGATGTTTTATCAACACCAACAGTTTGATCATATTCATAGTCAAATTTTTGGGAATTATTTTTTATTATATCATTATAAACAGCGCTAATACGGGTATTAACAGAAATTATAAGGCTGAGAAAAATACTGGCAATAAAAGCTAAAGTAGAAATTATAAAAAACTGAGTTTTATATTTAAATATTGATTTAAATCCTTGCTTAAATAATAATCATTTTAATCTCATATATCAACCTACAATTTTTCTATATTTTTAAACTGATAGTTCATATTTTTCCCACCTGGTAATAATAATGAAAGTTTATAATTTAATGTTTTTCCTTTATATTTATAATGTAACACATAACTCAATGTAGATTCATAGTTATTATCTGAGAAATTTTTATATTCTACATTGCTTGTTGAGAAATTTTTAGAATTCATGTATTCCATAAAAACTTTATTTCTATCTGTGTAAAATGTTGTTGTTGACGCTGAAAAGAAAATTTTCAATTTAGACATAAGATCATTAAGACTATTGTCACCTTTTTTATTTGCCATTTTTTGTAAATTATATAAAAATGAGCCCGGAATAACACTTATTGTGTTATTTTTTGATTCATAACCTAGTAATTTTTCACCAAACTCTAATCCAGATAAGCGAACTTTATTGCCACTTTCATCAGTATATACATATTGATACCCTTTTTTACTATCGTCAATGACAGATAAACCAAGGATTAAAGAATTTGTATATGTTTTACCATTGAACGTTACACTACTATCTGAGAGTTTCTTAGGATCTGTTAATTCCTTGCCGTTTGCATCATATACTTCTAATTTTTTTGGCATATTATAATTCATTGATTTTAAAAGGTCTAATATATCATTAGTGTTATTACTGACCATATTAGTTATTTCTATAATAATTGTAGTCAAAGAAGAAATGGGCATATCCACTCCCATTATTGAGATGTTTTTTGATAGTAAATCATTTATATTTTTACATGATTTAAAATTATCAGGAACGGGAATATTTACCATTTCTAATAATAAAAATATTAATGGTAAAACAGTAGAACCATAGATGATATCTTCTAATGGTCTATTAAAATATGAACCAAAAGACTTAATTAAACCAATATAAGGCTCAATTGTAGATGTTGATGGTATAGGTAAAGTTATACCAAACATTTTTAATGCATCTTTTAATATAGAAATTAAAGAAGAGTTTAATATACCACACAAATCAGTTCCTAATGAAGAGACCAATTTTTTACAATTGTCATTTGCCAATAATGGCATAATAACATTTGTTAATATTGCAAATAGATGGGATTCATCCGGAGCCTGTAGAATACCAGGGAGAATAAACATAAGTGGACCGACACTAGTTGTGTTTATATAACCGTCAATTACCGATGCTAATAATGGGCCCAAACCATACATATGTTCGCCCATGTTACCGACAATGCTTGACTTGCTTACATCAATTCCACCTTTACCATCTGCATTAAGATTTAAGAATAGTCCATCACCACCTTCTTTTTGATAGACTGGATTTGCAGTTCCATCACCCAAAATTGGTGTTGACGTTAATCGCGCTCCATCTGTTGTATCAAGATTGTGAAATAAAATTTGCATCACACGATTAAATTGCACTTTATCTACATTTCCTTTTCCACCAAATATTCCATTTAACAGTGTAGATATCACAGACAAATTGCATTTTTCAATTGTTGCATTTGTTGTTGTTTGTTCTGCAACTTTTTTTATCACAATATAATTTGATTCATCTTTAGAAAATAGATGGTTATGGTTTTCTTCAGACCAATCATTATTTAGATTAAGACTAGAATTTGTATAACTATCAAAAGCATTAATATAGTATGATAATGCGATAAACATTTCCAATAAAGGAGAGATATCTTTTGATGGGTCAAATGATACTGTATTTTTTTTGCTAAAGGCTTGCTTAAATTGGTCTTTTAATTTATCAATAATATAGGACCACGGATTTTTATTTTTTGCTATATCTTCTATTGTTATAGGTTTTGTATTAGGATATAAATTAGCAAGAAGAATAGATAATTCTTGATAAAATCAATACATATAATATGAGTTAGAATTATTTTGTATCTTATTTAAATTTGTTATAATATCATCTTTAACATTACCAAGTCCGCCAATAATAGAATTTATAGAATCAACAGTATTAGAATCCATACTACTAAGTCCAGCAATTCTTAATGCTGATAATAATGTAGATAATAGTGAATTTGAAATCCCATTTCCAATAAGAGAATAAATTGTACTATAAATACCAGATATTCCCCCTCACGCATTTGATTGATAAGGGTTACCAACCATCTCTTTTTTTTGTGTTGATGATAGACCATCAACTTTATCAATTGCTTTAAAAACATCAAAATCACTACCAAAATAAGATGATAGAGCATTAGATATGGTTTCTGATTCTTTTGATGATGATATTACTTTATTAACTTTTAATGTCTGTAAATAATTATTTGAAGCAGTTCCATCGGTTCCAGCAGCTCCAGCGATTGGTCCATACATCGCCAAGCTACTAGCCTGAATTAGATCACTCACTCGTTTTTTAACACTTTGAACATAGGTGTTTACATAGGTACACGATGCCACACTAGCTACGCTAACAAATAGAGATGCACTAGCAAGTGTGGCAAATACTTTTTTTGAATTGCCATATCAAAACTCCTCATTAATAAAATTTTATATTATTATTTATAGTTAAAGTATTTTTTTTGCTTTTTTAGTATTAAAAAAAAAAAAAAAACTGCATATAAAATACAGTTTTTTGGAAAAAATACTAGCCGGTTTAACCTAGGCTGAGTGATTTTTATCTGAAGTAAAAAAGAAAATAATATTAAAGTTTATAAATATAATATTAAAATTATCTTATCCTTTTTCACAATTTGTACAAACACCTCTACTAACATTTTCTATATCAAATCATCTGCTACAAACTTTACATTGTTCTCTATGATCGTCTATAGGACTTGTTTTAGATATTGTGTTATCATTTTCATCCTTTATTGTACATCAAAGGATATCTTTTTCTTTAATCATAACTTTGCGATTCCTCTCAATTCCTACATATAGATTGATATTGAGTAATAAATAGATAATGATTTTTAATATGTGATAGATAGGCACAGAAAAAATGCTGTAAGTAATTAACCCTATACTTACCTAACAATAATATTATATATGATTATATTTTATTCAGAAAGAAAAAAAGCTGAATATAATTAATTTTAAATTAAAAAATAATTTTCAAATAAAAGAGGTAAATTATATTAAAAAAGTATAAAAAATTATTATTTTTCATAAAAATCTACATTTCCTTTAATTATAATAGAATATATTTAGGAAATTATTTTTAAATATTTGCCAAATTGTTGTACTTTTTTATTCAATTATTCAATTTTTTGATTTAAACTTATCTTTTATTGTTCTTTCTTTAAACGAGAACGGATCAATTTTACTACCATGTTTTTTTTGTATCAAACTATTTAAAGCAAGATCATAATCGAGATTTTTAAATTGGTAAATAAAATTTAATTTTAATTTCATTCTTTGAATTTCAATAATATTTAATCTTGTCACTTTTTTAAAAAGCGTCTTGTTTGTCTCCTTTATTGCTAAGAATTCCTTTCTTAATATTTCGTTATCTTTTTTTGTAAGATCGTTTAGGTCATAAAGTTCGTCAACTATACTTTTTATATAACTATTAAAATTAAAATTTTCAGACAAAATTGATATTACATTTTGTTTTTCAAAATCATTTTTTAAATCAGCATATCCTTTACTTGTAACAATTGTAGATAGTTTATCAATATTACAACCAATATTTTTAGCAATTGTTAACAATTTTAGCAAATCATCTCGGTGATTACATATTAAAAAGTTAATGTTTTTTTCATAAATATATGTTTCTAGAAACTCTAACATTTCCTTAAAACCACCATATAATTGTTCTATATTCTCATATGTATTAAAGATATATGTTTTAACCATAATAGCATCAAATTTTTTTGTATATTCATTAAAATCTAATATTCCAATAGATGCGATATATGGTATTTTTTGTCCTAAAAAATTTAAGCCCTTTTTATCATAATCTAACAAAAAATCTAATTCATCAATTGCTATAAAAGCAGAATTATATATATTTTTTTCAATTTTACCATAAAAATTCTGCAGCTTTTTCTTATCTACAACATAATAGTTACTATCATCTCTAAATAGGTACATTATTCATCCTCTTGCTCTCTATGTTTACCACGAAAAATAGAAAATAGGTTAGAAAATAAAAGTGATATACCGATAAATAAAACTTTAAAGAAAAAATAAATTAATATTCCAGCAACAACAAAAGTCAATATAACCAAGCATGACCACCCAATAGCAAAATATAGAAAACAAACAATAGCGGCAGCTCTCTCTGAAAGTTTTTCAGAAGAAATTCCCTGGAGTAATGAATAGCAAATCCAAGGTTTAGGACTATACCCCACACTCTTAATTCATATACTAGGAATTATAGTAAAAAAAGCAACAATTATTGCGATGTGCGCCATAGTAAGAATAAATTTTATTGATGTATATTGTCAATTAATAATAAATGGTTTTTTAGGTAAAATTTCGTTAATTAATCAATATGCAAAAATAAAATAACTAACAACAAAGGTTATAATCGATGGAATATATCCCAATAAAACTGCTGCAAATATAAATCCTTGGCAAGAATTTGGTTCATGTCTTGAATCTATAAGAAGATGGTACCCACCTTTAAAGAAATAATAAAATCCATTATGGATATGAGGTACCATTAGTGTAAATGTAAACATTAATAATTCGAAAATTATTGTTGAAAAAAATACAATACTTGAAATTAAGAGTTTGTATTGGTACTTAAAAGGCTTTAATAATATAAATTTTTCTCTTATTGCTTCTATGTTCAAAATATATCTCCACTTTATATATTTTAACCAATTTTAACCAAAATAAAAGCAATTATTCATATATTTTTCTATTGTATGAGATAATTAGCTTATGAATGTGATAAAAGTTATACCTAGAGGTTTTTGTAGTGGTGTTGTTAATTCAATAAAAATTGCAAAAGATACTGCAAATAAATATAGACATAAGAATATTTATATGATTGGTATGTTAGTTCATAATAAGCATATAATTGATGAGCTTAGAGGTTTAAATATAAATTATATATGTGATCTTTTTAAGTCGCGAAAAGAAATAATAATGTCTTTACCAGAGGATAGTGTCGTTATTTTTTCAGCTCATGGAACAAATGAAGATATTATCAAGCTTGCAAAAGAGAGAAATTTAATTGTTATTGATACTATTTGTGAATGAGTAGAAGTAACTAGAAAATTAATAAAATCAAATTTGAATGAAAATAAAAAAATAGTTTTTATAGGTAAAAATAACCATCCAGAAACAATTGCATTAACATCAATAGATAAATGTAATATATTTATGATTGAAAATGAAGAACAAATTTCTGATATTCCTTTTTCAACTGAAGAACAAATTTTAGCAACGAATCAAACAACTCTTTCTATATTAAAAATTAAACATATTTATGAAAAATTAAAAGAAAAATATAAAAATATTGAAATAAAAAATGATATTTGCTTAGCCACAACTCAGAGACAAGAAGCAATTCTGAATTTAAAAGGCAAAAAAATTGATCTAATCTTGGTTGTTGGTGATGAAAGAAGTAGTAACACTGCAGAATTGGTAAATGTGGGAAATTCAATTGGAATAAAAACAATTAGAGTGTCAGATATTTTAGAAATAAGTGAGGATTTAATAAAAAATATTGAGACACTCGCAATAACTGCTGGAGCCTCAACGTCAAGTATTATTTTAAATAAAATAATTAATTATCTTGAAAATTATTAGAAAGATTTAAATTGGTTTTTAATATCAAAATCATATATTTTGACACAATCTTTAAACTCTTTTTCTAATTTTTCTTTTATATCTCTTATAAAAATATTCTCCATATAATGGCCAACTTCAATTAGTGTATTATTATTTTGATTTGCAAAAATTCATTCATTTCATTTTACTTCACCTGTAATATAGGTTATATTTTTTAAATCCTTATCAACCATTAAACTCCCGGCTGCCCCAGAGCATATGAAAAATTCATCTATAATTTGATCGTTATCACTGTTAATATTTATATTAACTTTTTCTGATTTATAAATACCTTTTATCTTATTAATTAAATCAATTTTTTTAATTTTATTTTTAGATTTTATTCTAAAAAGTCCATTACTATCTTCATATTTTACAAATTCTTTAATCTTTATTTTACTATCTAAGATATTAAAAGCTATTTGATATTTACTTCAATCATAATTTGTATGGATTGAGTAAAATTGAATTGAGTGCTCAATTGCTTTTTTTAATATTTCCTGCTTATATTTATTTTTTAAGCCCTTATTTTCTAGAGAATCATTTGGTATGTCCTTAAAAAAAAATGGGTGTCTTGTAATTATGAAACTAGAATTTTTTTCAATTGCATAATCAATGACTTCTGATGTAATATCCATACAAACAATAATGTTTGAAACTGTATCTACATTTTTTAAATTATAAACTTCTTCAATTTCAAAACCCACATTATCTCATTCTTCTGCTTTTTCTTCTGGAAAAAGACCATTTAGAAATTTAACTAACTTATTAATACCTATACTAGACATATTTAACAATCTCCTTACCAATGACTTTATTTATCATTTTTAGTTTAATTTTATATTTCTTTGCTTTTAATTTATCACTTTGAACTAATGCCTGATAAATATCTCGATCTCTCTCCTCAATTCTTGCCCAATATGATACAAAAGCTTTTGAAATATTTTTTCGCATTAATGGTCCAAAGAGAATATCATATTTTGATTTTATTTTAACCCCTGCATATTTATTAATCTTTATTACTTCATAAAAAATATTATTATCCTCAATTACTTTTTCATTTTGAATAAAATATTTTTTATTTTTTGTTCATGTTCTTATTTTTTGTGTATTGTTGTGAGCACAAATTATATAAGAATCTATTAAATTACAATCTTTTTCTAATATTGATAAAATAGTATTCCCACCCAAACCAGATATTATACAGACATTAATTTTAATTTTATCATTAATTATAAAATCTAATCCATCGCTCAGTATTGTCTCAACTTTATGCTCTACACCATATTTCTTTACATTCTTTTTAGCTATAGATAATGGTTTATTATTAATATCACTTGCAAATATTTTTTGTGCTTTTAAATCTTTTGCGATATATATTGCAGTGTAACCATGGTCTGTCCCAATGTCACAAACAATATTTTCAGTATCAATTAAGGATGCAATTGCTTGTATTCTATTGGTAATAAGATTAATCATAAGCCTTAACCTTTATAAAAGTCACGTAGAATTTTTGCCACAGGTTTTTTTCCATCAGGTTTAAATTTACGGCTACTTTTTGCCTCTATTTGTCTTATCCTTTCTCTAGTAACACCAAGTTCTTGACCGACATCTTCTAATGTTTTAGGAGAATTATATTTGGCAATATGTGCTTGAATTATATCACTTTTAATTTTCATAACATTTTCGATATCTTCGTCATAATGAAGATTAAAAGTTTGGCAGGCAATATTTAAATCATTTGCAGATGCATCCTCACATTCATCTGCAAGTCTTATTAATGTTCTAAGTCTTGTTGGCAAAAGACCATAACGCATTCTAATAACTTTTTCTTCTCTAGCTGTAAGATTTTCAGAAAAACACCTATCCAAAACCTCTTTTAAAGTTTCTTTTTCTGCAAATTCTGATGGACTTGTTATATCTTTATCTTCTACAAAGTCCCCAAAGTGGGTATCTTCTTCATCTCCAAATGGTTTTTCTAAACTAACAGGTTCTATTGCTAATTCTTTTATTTCTGTTATTTTTTCTGGGGTGAAATTTTTACCACCAAAACGCTCTGCTACTTCTGCTGGTGTTGGTTCGCGGCCTAACTCTTGGGTTAAAAGACGCTCAATTCTAGTAATTTTATTAATTGTTTCAACCATATGAACTGGGATTCTTATAGTTCTTGCTTGGTCTGCAATTGCTCTTGTTATTGACTGTCTAATTCATCATGTTGCATATGTTGAAAACTTAAAACCTCTGTGATAATCAAATTTATCTACAGCCTTCATTAAACCAACATTTCCCTCTTCAATTAAATCAGCAAAATCTAAACCTCTATTTAAGTGTTTTCTTGCAACAGAAATAACTAATTTTAAATTTGATGTTATTAATTTATCACGTCCAACTTTAGCATCATACTCATCGCCAGATTCAATCATTTTTGCAAATTCAACCTCTTCAGCTTTGGAAAGAATTTTTATCCCACCTATTTGGTTAAAATATGATTTAATAATATCTGTTACTTTAGTTTCATTACTGATAGATGATATACGGTACTTAACACTTTGGTCTTGATAAGCATTTTTTAAATTTTCTTTATCATGTCTTTTTAAATTTGCCAATTCCTTAGTCTGATTTGCTGCTAAATGTTCATTGCTGTCTTCTTTATCTTCGATATCATTAGCTATAGTTTCTTCAATCTCGTGGATATCTAAATCCTCATCAGTAAAAATAGCACCTTTCTCAATTATAAAATCAAATATTTTTTCTTGTTCGTCATCATCTATATTTGGAAAGTTTTTTAATAATAACTCAATAACATCTTCTTGTGCAATTTCGTTATCATTTTTTTCTAAATAAATAACTAAGTAGTCTTTCATTTCGTCAATTGTTAAAAATTTTTTTGTTGTTATTGCCATTCTTCTCTCCTGTAGTATATAATATTTTTTATTATAGTCTTATTTTTTATAGTTAATAATTTCTACATAATTTTCAATATGCTTTATAAGGTTATCAATATTAACTTCGCTAATATCTGCTCCACTATTTATATAAAGCTTGAGCATTTTTTCAATAGAATTTATATAATTGAGAATTATATCTGATGATTTAATTTCATTGTTTCATAATTTTATCGCATATGATAGAGATAAATCTTTTGAATTATCATTTATTTTTTTTAGAATAAGTAACATTTTAATGAGATTTTCATCATAACTTGCTATTGTTGCTATAACATTGTCATATGAAACTAATTTAAACATTGACTTATTTAAAAAACAATAAGCGATTGATTTTAAAAACATTCTTTTTGTTTGGCTGATAATAATTTTTTTATTAACATCTCTAAATCTTAATGGTGATAATTCTTCTTCAAAATTAACAAATTCTGGGAAATCTTCGTCATAAATACTAGGTTGGTTATTTGTGGTGTTGGACTTTGTATACACTGAGTTTATAGTTTCTTTATTTGAGACTATATTATTTGATTTTTTGTATTTATTCAACTCCCTATTAATAATATCAAAATTTAGATTAAATTTCTCTAAATTTGTGGCTAATTCTTGTATATATGATACTTGGTTTATCTCGCTATAATCATGACAAATGACATCAAATATATCTTTTAACTTATCTGCAATCTCCTCTTGTTTTAAATCTACTAAAACTTTTTTAATAAGGAAAGTAATTATTGATATTGGTTTAGAGGTGATCGCTTTTAAATATTTATCATCACCCTTGTTTAGCAATTCATCAGGGTCATTTTCAGTATCATTTACAATAATATTAATTTTCTTATTATTTTGTAAAAGTTTCTTTATTATTTTCATAGTTGCACTAACACCAGCATCATCCCCATCAAGGAAAATTGTAAATGTTGGAGAATTTAGAGACGATAGTTGTTTTATTTGAAAATCTGAGATGTTTGTTCCCATTATTGCTATAGCGTTTTTTATTCCTATCCGATGCAGGGCTATTACATCCATAAATCCTTCAAGAATAAAAACATTTCGCGAATCAATTATATATTTCTTTGCGTTAAAGATATTATATAATAATTCAGATTTTTTAAAAATAATCCCCTCTTTTGAGTTGATATATTTAGACTTTGTTTTATCATCACTTAATATTCTACCACTAAAACCAATTGTATTATTTTCAATGTCTTTTATTGGAAATACAATTCTATCTGCAAAAAAATTATATTTCTTGTTATTGTAGTATGTTATAAGATTAGATGTTTCAATATCTTTTAATTGAAAATTTTCTTTTTGTAAATACTCTAAAAGAAAATCTTTATCACAGCAGAAACCAATATCAAAATATTCTATTATATCATATGATAATTTACGAGTATTTTTTAAATAATTCAAAGCCTCTCTTCCTTGCTTTGTAAATAATATGGCTTTAAATACATCATTTGCACTATTATTAATTTTTTTAATTATAAATTCTTTATTGTTTTGTAGATTAATACCATCTAATTTTATGTCAATATTTTCATTTTGAATGATCTCTCTAATAGCGTCAATTTGACTAATGTTTTTAAATTGAGTTAAGAATGTAATTGCGTTTCCTGAAGTATCACACGAAAAACATTTAAATATTTTTTTTGATTCTGAAATATTCATACTAGGTGTTGAATCATTATGAAACGGGCACACACATCTATAGTCAGTACCCTTCTTTTGAATATCAATATAATGCCCAATGACACTTGAAATACTTACTGAATCTAATACTTTTTTTCTTAAATTGTTTATGTCAATATTCATGATTTATTTTCACCTCAATTATCATTAATAAGGAAATATTATTTATAATTATCCTTCAAATATTGCACAAGATCATTAATTTTAATTCTTTCTTGTTTCATTGTGTCTCTATCTCTTACTGTTACACAATTATCTTCATCACTATCAAAATCATAAGTAATGCAATATGGCGTTCCAATTGCATCCTCACGACGATATCTTTTTCCTATATTACCAGTGTCATCAAAAATACAATCAAATTCACGATTTAAATTTATGTATAAATCGAAGGCTTTTTCATTTTGTTGTTTTTGAAGTGGCATAATAGCTAAATAATATGGTGCTATTTTTTTAGTTAATTTTAGAACTATCCTTGTTGATTTATCTTCAAGTGTTTCCTCACAATAAGCATCTGTTAAAATTGCAAATAATAATCGCTCAAGTCCTACACTGGGTTCTATTACATACGGTATTGATTTTTTATTTGTTATAGGGTCTAAATATGATAGGTCTTGTTTTGATGCTTCTTGATGACGTGATAGGTCAAAATCAGTTCGGCTAGCAATACCTCAAAGTTCTCCTATACCATGGAAATAATTATATTCAATATCAATGGTTTTATTTGAATAATGACTTAACTCTTCTTTGTTATGAACTCTTCTTTTAAAATTTTTTTTATTAATTTTGAGTTCAACAGATAAAAAATGCTCAATTTGTAAAAGTCAATATGAAAATCAATCTGTTTCATCATTACGGTCGTAAAAGAATTCGAGTTCCATTTGCTCAAATTCTCTTGTTCTAAATATAAAATTTCCAGGAGTGATTTCATTTCTAAAACTTTTACCAATTTGACCAATTCCAAAAGGTAGTTTTTTTCTTAAGCTTCTTTGTGTATTTTTAAAATTAATAAAAATACCTTGAGCTGTTTCTGGTCTTAAATAAACGATAGAAGAATCATCTTGAATAACACCTTGATATGATTTAAACATTAACTGAAACTGTCTAATAGGTGTGTAATCAACTTTTTTGCATTGTTGACATGCTATTTTCTTTTCTAATATGAATTTTTCTTGTTGTTGTATAGTTCATCCACCAACATTTATTTCAGGAAATGCCTCTTCTATTATTTTATCTGCCCTATATCTTGATTTACAATTTTTACAATCAATTAATGGGTCATTAAAATTATCAATATGGCCTGATGTTTTTCAAACATTTGGATTTAAAATAATTGAAGAATCCAAACCAACATTATGAATATTTTTTTTAATAAAAAAATCTCATCAAAGATTTTTTAACTTATTTTTCATTTCAGCGCCAAGAGGTCCATAGTCTCAAGAATTGGCAAGACCACCATAAATTTCACTTCCTTGAAATACAAAACCTTGATTTTTTAGAAATGCTATTAATATATCGTTATTTTTTCTATTTTGCATTTTTCTTCTCTACTTTTTTTGTTGTTGATTCCTTTGCTTTTATTGGTGTTTTAGTTTTAGATTCCTTTTTTATCTCAGATGGCTTATCCTTATTTAGTTTTGTAGTATTTTCTTTGCTAATATCTTTATCATTTGATATAAATTGTTTTTTTACAAAGTTTTTACCATCCATAATTAATTCAAAATCACTAAATCTTACATCATTAACATTAGCAAGTGCATGTCATATGAACATAGATGCATCAGTTAGATCTGAACAATAACTAGCAGCACCAACCAAAGCATCATACTCTTTTATACCATCATATTCATATATAAAACCAATTCCACGTGATAATTTATTTATAAATCTAAACCCTTTTACTCTTTTAATTTTAGGATCTGCTTCAACTACTTTTAATAAGGAATTTTTTAGTTGGTCATAATCGACTTGATTATCAATAGAATTATTTATTTTTACATTATCAATGTCTGGGGGTAATGTTGAAATATTTGTCATTGTAAGTTGTGCTTGCTCTGGTGAAATAGCAATTTCACAATATTTTTCTTCAGGGTTAATAACTACTCCTCTAAAAATAGAGTCCTTAGATTTTACACTTGTTAATAATTCTGGAAAATTAACTAGAAATCAATTAATATAGGTCCCTTCAGCTAAATCTGCTTCCCTTGGTTTTGAAAGGAAATCATTTCTTGTAGATAGATCAGAAAATGTTGGCAATAAAAATGTAAGATTCTCACCCGGTGTATTTTGTGTTAATTTTAAAACAGTATTTGCACTAATTTTATGAGGATCAAAATCTAATATTGGTTTTTTTGAATCATCAATATAACCTAAAAATGATTTTTGAAAAATCATTCTCCTAATAATTTCTAGTGAGACCTCCTCACTTTTCAACTTTTCAAATCTATTTCTGTCTTCAAAAAATTGTCTTATTTTTGTATCAATATACAATTTATCAAAAGACAAATTTTTTTCACTTTGATTGACTTGTTCATTTTTTTCCTCAAGAACTTGTTCATTGTTTTTTTCATTATTATTTGCCATTATATTTCTCCCTTATTTTTATGTTATTAAATGTGATATTTATCCTCAAGTTTATAGTTAATTTTTATCTTTCTTGGTTAACTATCATTTCTCGTAAAATTTTTCCTACCCCATTTTCATTAACAGAATCAATGATTCCCTTATTTGCAGCCAGTAAAGCAGCTTCACAACCATTTTTAACTACATATGAATTTTTTAACCCTCTTAGCATTGGTAAATCATTATTATTATCACCAAAAACTACAAAATTATCAAGATCTCTTTCTCCAAGGTATTTTGCTAGCTTTTCAACTCCATGTAACTTATCTACACCTTTTTTATACATTTCTATTGAAACATGTTTTGCGAGAGTTTCAGTTACTTCAAAACCGATTTCCTCTAACTCAGATACTATTTTTTTAACCTGTGCATTTTCATCAAAGAAAACTCCACTAAATTGAAAAACACTTGTGCTTTTTATTTTTTCAAAAAAATCATCAATATGTAATTTATATACACCTTCAACCTTATTTCTAGGTTCATATATGTCACGAACATCTCCATCAACAGAATAATAAATTCCCATATTTGATGTACAACTCCATCTTGTATTACGATAATTTGCAATAATTTTTAAAAGTTTATTAACCATATCACTTGGAAGAAAATCCTCTCCAAAGAACACTTTTGTTATTGGATCGTATAATGTTGCGCCGTTATTTAAAATAAGTGGCAACTTTATTCCCAAAATATCAATAAACTCTTTTGTTATTTGATAACCCCTACCAGTACATAATGTAAACCTATTGCCAGATTTTCTTTGGTATTCTAAAATGTCTTTAATAATCATATCTGATAGTTTTGATTCATAAAATGGAAGAATTGTTCCATCAATATCTGAAGCTACATATTTATACATCCTATATTACTCCTTAAAATTCATTCATAAAATAATTTTAACAAAAATTAGCTTTAATTAATAATTATATAGGTAAGTTTTGCAAAAAAGAATAAAAAAATGCAAATTAAGCCTTTAATTATTTTATTTTTTTAAGAATAAAATAATTAACATTTATGACATAAGTAAAAAATACCAGAAATAATATATCTAGTATTTTTGAAAATATTTTATAAAAACATCCAATTTTACTTTAGAATATTGTAATTTTTCAAATTATGGTTGTATTTATTTTGAGCTATTGTTATTATTAGATTTCCTTTGATTAATCAAATTATGCATTATCTCAACCCCTTCTGGTGTAGAGTGGTCAAAAAAACTACTTACGTTTAGATCCAAAGCAGATATTAATTTTAGATCCTCGGTTGATAATTTAAAATCAAAGATTTCAAAATTTTGTTTTATTCTATCTTGATTTACAGATTTAACAGCAAACGGAATATTTAATTCAATCAATCATCGTAAAATAACTTGAGCGGGAGTTTTTTTATATTTATCTCCTATTTTCTTTAAAACAGAATTTGTAAAAATATCATTTTTACCTTCTGCAAATGGAGCTCATGCCTGAGGGATAACTCCATATTTTTCATTTCATTTAATTGCTTCTTTTTGTTGAAAGAAAGGATGCATTTCAATTTGATTGACTTGAGGCTTTTTTCTAGAAAATAATGATAAATCAACAAGCCTGTTAGGGCTGAAATTTGAAATACCTATATATTTTATTATTTTTTTATCTTGTAAATCCTCTAAGGCCCTATAAGCTTCATAATAAGGCCCAAAAGGTTGGTGAATTAGAACCAAATCTATGTAAGATGTTTGTAATTTTTTTAAAGATACTTCAATTGATTTTATTGTATCATCATATCTATAATTTGATATTCAAACTTTTGTTGTTAAGAATATATCTTCCCTTTTGACATTTGTTTTTGATAATGCCTCTCCAACAGCCTCCTCGTTTGCATATACCTGAGCAGTATCTATTCCCCTATAACCAATTTCTAAGGCTTGTAACACTGCGGTTTCACATAATTCTAAGTCTCTAATTTGATAAACACCAAAACTAATTATTGGCATTACTTCCTTATTATCAATTTTTAAATATTTCATATTTTCTCCTTTTTATTGCCATTAATACCTATACTTATAAATATATGACAAAATAATATAATAATTTATTTGCAAAATTATAGTTAATATGAAGTCAAATTTAGTATTAAATAAATTATAACTCTATAGATATTATACACATTAAAAATAAAATATTTTTATTTTAATTAATCATTTCTAGAAACCAATTCACTATCAGATTGATTTGGTAAATGCACTGTTTTATCTTCTCATGCTTCATAGAAACTAAAACCTTTGTATGTATTGTTTACTGCATTAGTTTTTTTATTCAACATGATTAAATCAATATCTTTAATATCTTCTAAAAATTTTCAATTATATTTATTTTTGCTTGATTTATGTTCAAGACTTTCAATATTTTTAATTATCTTATCTATTTTATCTATTTTATCTTGCTGTTTTTTTGTATCTATTTTATCTATTTTAGCTTCTAATCTCAATATTCTCTTCTCTAAGATATTTTTTCTCTTATCCTTATAGGTGGATAGACCAGTAAATTTATGATCTAGGTAGGAAATTTCTTTTTTATAATCATCGATCACATTTGTATATTTATAATTTATAAGTAGGAAATTTTTCTTTCTTTTTAAAAGATAAATTTTTCTTTCAACCCTACTAATATAAAATTCTTCTGTACTTATTTTTAACTCTATTAAACCTTTCATGACATATTTGCCTTTATAACTACCATAGTGAACATCGCGATATCTAAAGATTGAACATCATCCTCCAATTAATAAAAAGAAGGTTGCTATTAATAGTGATGCTAAAATTGAAATTATAATCGTGTTGCTATAATCATAATTTGCAAATATTATGTGTAATGTTGCTAAATTTGACCAACGATAAATTGTTAAATATGATAAGTAATTAGAAATAGCTGGCATCATAAATGATGGGAAACTTCCTCAACCAACAACAATGTTTAATAGGGTGTATAGAAACATTAGCCATCTTCCCATTGCCTCTGATCTGAAAATAAATCAAAGTGAACAAAATATGCCGTTCAATATAATCTCATAAAATAAAAACCATAAGACCAATTGGAAATATTTAACTACCCCTAGTATATATCATCCACAAGCAAATGTGGTTGATATTAAGATAATTGCAGATATTCCACCAATTATTAAAAGATGGAGATATTTTGAAAAAAACCATTGGAGATTAGTAGCTTTTTTCACGCGTTTTGATTTATCAATAACAAATGTTGTAGCAATTGACCCGGCTGTCAGACCTATTAATAGAAACATTTGACCTAAACCAAATCCATAAATAGTGATCTTCTTATTAGCTTCAGAGACAACATCAATAGAATTAAAAGTTAAAATTTTTGCAATACTTGCCAATTTGTCTTTAATTTTTGGATTAATAGTTGATAATATATCACCTAATTGTGAAGGAGTATCCATTTGTTTTGATATTTTATCAATAATATTTGCAATAATAGCATAATCAAAGTTCTTTAGTGTTGTCATAAAGATTCCAAATATAAAATTTTGAGAAAAAGAAGAATAAATCTCTAATCCATTAAAAACTTTTAATAATTGTTGAATTGAGGAAAATCCATTAAGAATATCAACATTTGCAATATTTGTTATAACAGATGATAGTGATGTAATCATATTGTACGTAAATGATTCATTAAAATGTAATTGAATATTATATTTATTGCTTTTGTAATCTTTTGTTGCTTCTGGTCCACTGATGTAATGAATTTTTCTAAAATTTAATATCCTATCATTAGAAGATACTGAAAATCCGTAAACTGAAGAATAAATATCATTACCTTTTTTTTCAGTTGTAAAGATTTTTCCAGATTCTATCATTACTCTTGCCAAGGTTGAGTATTTAAAAGTATTAATTATATATATACTTTTATCATCTCCAGTAAATACATTTTCACCTTGACCATTGATTTTTGTTAACACTAAATGGGAACTATCGCTAAAATACAACATTTGTTCTTTGTAAGAAGAAAAAGCACTTTTAGAGTAAATAGAATCAAAATTATTTTTTTGTAATATGGCCCCATTTTCATCAGTTGCAATTTTTATGAATGTTTCATTTTTTGAATCATCACCAATTTTAGAATATACCACAATTCCAACCGGATTGTCACTATCCATTATACCAATAGTTGCCCTATCAAAAGATTGAATAGGATTTCAAAAAGCTAAAATACATGTCACACCATATAAAATTGGGACAATACATATACCAAATAATTTGATTAATCTTTTTCAAGAAGATAAATTTGATTTTTTAAAGTCAGCAGTTAAACATTTTAAAAAATTTCTCATTAGCCATTACCCTCATCTTCATTATCATCATATTCTGTATAATTTATCTTCATTGTTGGTTCATTAAATTGATTTTTATACCACGCGAACTGTTTTTCTTGTGTTTTTTTTATTGAGTATCAATAAATTTTTTCATCTCTGATTATTGGAAGGCCTCTAAAATTATAAGTAACCTTATCATTATCGCTAATAAGAATTTTATCAATTGCTGTTTTTAAATTCAATATCTTAGTATTATTTAGTTCAGTTTTTGTATTTAATTTCTCTAATTCTATTTTTGTCTTTTCATCGTTTAAAACTAACTTCTTAATTGTCGTTTTAATCAGTTCTTGTTTGACATTTATTTTATTTATTTTATCTTCTAACCTATTCTTAATCACCTCGTTTTTGCTTATAACAAAGTTATATGGTAAGTTATACTCTTCAATAGCTGCTTGGATAATTTTTGGTTTTGATGTTCCAAAAACTATAACTCGGTTTATCTTTCGACTAACCAAGATTCCTGCAATAGCAGTTAGAACTATCATTAATACGATAACAGATAAATCTAAGAAAAATAAATTAGAAATTTTATTGGTGAATCCATTTTCTGAAATATTGAAAATTAACAATCTCTCAAGGTCGATGACATAATGGAAAATGGATAAATTTCCGATTAAATCAAAGAACTTAAATTGCATAAATCCAGGGAAAACACCTCCGCACGATGCTAAATTTGAGATTAAGATGATTACGATTATAAACCTACCTATAGCCTCGTCTTTAGTAAAGAACCATACAAGCTGAATTATCATTGCAAAAGCAATACTTGCTAAAATTAATACTCCTCATAAAGAAAATAATATTGAAATGGGCAATATTCATCATCCAGCAATAATTGCCCCTAATAAACCAAGAGAAGCTTGTAAAATAGATGTAGTTGCCATAACCATTGTTTTTGAAAAATATCATTGATAGGCATTTGTATTTTTTTCTCTTTTTCCTCGATCATAAATAAACGTCTGAATAAAAGTTCCTAAATATATTCCGATTACAAGGAATAATAAACCAATACCAAGTCCATAATAAGCATAACTGCTTCCCCCAATAGTAATAGGGATTAGGTTGTCTATTTTATTTATTAAATTATTTGAAATATCTACAATGAATGTTGCTATATTTGGAAATTCAGCTTTTGTAAGTAGTTGCTTAAATTCATTTTTGAATTGCAACTTTGGAACGGCAGCCTGAGGTGTCTCATTGTTATAAATATTTCCATATAAAGCAGCTTTTTGAAAATATTTTTCAATTTGATTACCAAATTTATAAAATAAATGAAAACTAGTTTGAATATCTGAAAAGTGAATTGGGACGTTTAAAGTTGAAGAATAAAATCCACGAGTATTATCAGTTGCAAAGTTAATTCCATGAGAAACATCATACATTATTCCATCAATAATTATTGATAAATCTGATACTAAATCTGGGTTATTAATATCACTGAAAAATAAAGGCAATTTATTGAAAGAAAATGTATTGTCTAAAGAAAATATATTAAGATCTTTTAAAGATTTATAATAATTAGAAACATCATGTCCAAATAAATACTTTACATTTTTTACAATTTTTCCGCCTGGGTTAGAATCTGGCGTTGGTGGTGTTGATTTGTAATCCATTAAAGCAACATCACCATAAGCGGTGTCATCTTTAGTAATTGGATTATTACTTCCGTTTTTTATATCACTAATTATATAACTGATATTTTTCTTTAATTTTGTAGAAGCAGAAGAATATGATGTTATAGTTTGGTCTTCACTTGGTGTGTATGATAATTGATTATAAAACAAATTTGACATATTTTCAGAAATAAAAGCTGGGAGCAATGACTGTGATATTGCTGTTGAAAATCTTAGTGTACTATTTAAATAATAACCGTAAATAAAACCATTTGAATATTTGGCTTCAAATTCTATTTTATTTAATTTTGTTATAGAATCAGCAATATCAGATAAGGTAATAATTGGGTAAACTAATGGAGGTATAATATTGTGTTGATATGCATTAATTTGTTCAACAATAGATAATAACTGAATTATTGTTCCACTTTGAATTGTCATCACAGAATTATATTTATTTGTTTTATAGTTTTTGTTTTTTGTTGCGTCTATATATTTTATATGCTTAAAATTATAATCCTGTGTTCCCTGTTTAAATGAAAGTGTTCAATTTGATTCTTGGTCTGATTTCTGATTATCTGATTTGTTAAAAATAGATTTTAGTACGTCCCAAGAACTCATTCATTGCCAGCTATTAAAATTGTTGCTTTCTAATTTGTTCAATGGTTGTTTATTTTTACCATCTTTAGAAAAAGAATTTTCCAGATAGTAGTTTTTCCCCATGTATTGGTCTTCAAAACTCAAATTTTCTTTATATGAATTGATATCCACAGGGTTATCATTATTATCTACTACAATACCTATATTATATTTTCTATCAGTTGGCATACCATTTTGATAAACTAATACTCGCTTATCGTTATTAACAACAACCATACTACCATTTCCGATATTTCCAATAGGGTCTCAAAATGAAAAAACACATAAAAAAGCATACAAGAAAGGTACACAAACAATAGATAGTAATTTTATAATTCTTCTAAAGCTACTTATATTTCGACTGGTAAACTCAGTGATATATGATCTTAATAATTTATTCATTTTCTCCCACGTATCTTTTTTATTTTAAACTATTTTGAATATTAATAGAGTAATTTCACTCATTTTTTCTTATAAATTTTTTTTAAAAAAAAATAGCAATTAAGCTATTTTTATAAATATTAATTAAGTTCTTTTTTCTTACTTGTCTTTTCAACAGTAAAAGCTGGCAATGATGTTTTTAAATTGTTAAGTTTTTCTCCAAATACTTGCTCATAAACTTGTTCATATTTTGAACAATAAACAATTTCAAGATCTTTTTTAACTTCTTCTGGTATTTCATCCAGATCCTTTTCATTTTTAGCAGGGACAAGAATTTTTTTAAGACCACTTCTGTGTGCAGAAATTGATTTTTCTCGTAATCCACCAATTGGAAATACTAATCCTCTCAATGTTATCTCACCAGTCATCCCTATTTCCTTAGGTACCTTTTTATTTGTAAGTGCAGAAATTATTGATGTTGTTATTGTAACACCAGCACTTGGACCATCTTTTGGAACAGCGCCCTCAGGAACATGAATATGAATATCATTTTCAAAAAATACTTCTTTTGGAATTCCGAATGCTTTGTGATTTGATTTGACGAAATCATATGCAATAGATGCAGATTCCTTCATAACATCTCCAAGTTTTCCGGTCATAATTAAACCACCTTTTCCTGGGAAATGATTACATTCGATTGGGAGAATGTCTCCACCAAATTGGGTATAAGCTAATCCAGTTACAACACCGACCTGTGCTTTTTCTTCTTGGTCAGTGTGCTCAAATACTCGTTTTTTTAAGTATTCATTAACAATTGCGATGGTTACTTTTAATTTTGTCATTTCACCATTTAACATTTTAACAATAAACTTACGAGCAATAGTTGATATTAGTCTTTCGAGTTGTCTTACACCCGCCTCGCGAGTATAATGTTTAATAATTTCCTCAATAGATTCTTTTGTAAATGTTAATTGAGTATTTGTTAAATTATAGTTATCAAAAACTTTTGGGATAAGGTAATCTTGCGCTATTTTTAGCTTTTCTATTTCTGTATAACTTGAAAGTTCTATAATTTCCATACGGTCATAAAGAGCTGCTGGTATTTGATCTGGGTAATTTGCTGTTGCAATAAACATTACACTACTCAAGTCATATTCTTCTTCTAAATAATGATCAGAAAATTTAGAGTTTTGTTCTGGGTCCAAGACCTCTAACATCGCACTAGCTGGATCCCCCTTGTAGTCTGATGCCATTTTGTCAACTTCATCAAGTAAGAACACAGGATCTGTAACTCCAGCTTTTTTCATACCCTGAATTATTCTTCCTGGTAATGATCCAATATATGTTTTTCTATGTCCACGAATTTCAGCTTCATCACGAACTCCACCAAGCGAAACCTTAACGAATTTTCTACCCATTGCTTCTGCAATTGCTTTACCTAAACTTGTCTTACCAACTCCAGGAGGACCCACTAGGGTTATTATTTGTCCCTTAATAGATTTGGTGTTCTTTTTAACTGCTAAATATTCGATAATTCTTTCTTTTACTTTTTCTAAACCATAATGATGTTTATCAAATATTTTTCTAGCATTTTCTAAATCTACTTCTTTTTCAGATGTTTCTCACCACGGTACTTGCATCAATCAATCAATATAAGTTCTAGTTACAACAGATTCACTCGAAGCTGCTGGAATACTTTCATATCTTTCAATTTCTTGTAAAACTCTTTTTTTAATGTTTTCTGGGAATGGTTCTGTTTCTAATCTTTGTTTATATTTCTTAATATCATCATTTTCAGAATCCATTTCGCCCAATTCTTCTTTGATCGCTTTCATTTTTTCTTTTAAATAAAATTCTCTTTGTGAATCATCAATTTTAGTTTTAATTTTTTTAGAAATTGTAGCATCAATAATAGCTGATTGTTTTTTTGTATTTAAAAATCCTTCAATTATATCTAGTCTTTTTAATGGATCTATTTCTTCTAAAGTTTTTTGTTTTGTTTCAATATCCATAAATGGCATTAAATGTGTAACTGTATCAACTAAGAATTGTGGGTCAATATCTTTTAATAAAGTACTTTCCAACTCTGAGGGGAATTCTTCTTGAGTCTTAATTAATCCCCTTATTCTCTTAACAGTTTCTTTAGCTAAATTTTTATCATCCTCTGGTTTAAAATCAATTTCTTCATATTTAGCTCAGTAAAGGTTTTCCAAAAAAATTGCTGATAGCTTAACTCTTTTTAATGATTCTAACTCAATTGTAAGAGTTCCATCGCTTCATTCCTTGTTAATTTTAATTTTTGCTAATACTCCAAAATTATAGATTTCATCTATTTTTGGTTCATCATCAATAGGTTTTTTTTGACTTGTTATTAATGCTAAACCTTCATATTTTTCTTGTGAAGATTTTATCGCATTTCTTGATACTTCTCTACCGATTTCAAGAGTTTGTTTAAATTTTGGAAATATATAACTTCCCCTTGTAACTAATAATGGTAGTTTATTTTTTTTTGCAGCCATATACGTTTCCTCCTTGTATATTCATATAATACCATAATTTTAGCACTTTCAATAGTTAATTGCTAATTTTTTATGAAAATTAACCATTTTTTTCATATAAATAGTTAATAATCTCCTCTTTTAGCAGTTCTTCTTTAACAATTTCATCATTTATTAGTTTATTTCGAATATCTTCTGCCTTCATTCCAAAATTCTTTGCCAATTCTTCAAATTTAATAGTTATTTTTTTCTCATCTATTTCAAATTTTTCATTGTTTCTTACAGCATCCGTTACTAAATAACTCTCTAGTCTTTCTTTAGCATCATCAAATAATTCATCTTTTATTTGTTGTTCTGTCAAACCAGTTTGCTTTTTATAATCAGCGATAGTCATTCTCTTGGCTGCTAAATTTTGTTCAAACTCTTGGTACAATTTATTTACCTGATCTAAAATTGCAGATTTGGGAATAATTAATTCTGAGTTTTTTGCAATTTCCTTAATTACTTTAGATACAAATAGTTTTTTATTATTTTCTTCTTTCTGTGCAATAATTCTATTAGATAATTCAGCCTTTAATTCATCTACAGTTTTTATATCATCTATATTTAAATCTGCAACAAATTCATTATCCA
Organism: Spiroplasma endosymbiont of Aspidapion aeneum; assembly: GCF_964031045.1. Taxonomy (NCBI): domain Bacteria; kingdom Bacillati; phylum Mycoplasmatota; class Mollicutes; order Entomoplasmatales; family Spiroplasmataceae; genus Spiroplasma; species Spiroplasma endosymbiont of Aspidapion aeneum. Next base: position 881,295 of record NZ_OZ034994.1, read on the forward strand.
CTTTTGGTAATTTTCTTTCTTTAATTGAGTTTATCTTCAATTTAAATTCAGCAGTTTTTTCAGATAATTCTGGCGTATAATCTTTTGGAAAGGTTACCGTTATTGTTTGCATTCCTTTTTTCAAGCCAATCATAGAATCCTCAAATCCTGGCACCATTTGTTTTTTTCCAATTATAACATTAAAGTTTGAGGCTTTTCCACCTTTAAAAGGGACACCATCAATAAATCCTTCATAGTCAAATATAACAGCATCACCTTTTGCTATTTTTTCATCTTCTTCTTTTTCTTTTTCCATAGCAAAACGATCACGATATGCCTCAATACTTGCCTTTAAATCTTCATCTAAAACTACTGCTTTTTCTTTTTTAAGACCGTCTAATTTAATACCTTGATAAGTTCCAATTTTAATTTGTGGTTTTAAATCAAAACTAAATTGTACCTTACACAATTTTTCGTCCAATTCTTTTATTGCGGGATTTGGAGAACTAAATGGTTCGATGTCTTTCTTATTATCAAGCGCAAATTTTCATGCAGGTTCTACAATTATTCTAGCCGCTTCTTTTAGCACCTTTGGCATTGTAATATATTGTTCAATTTTGTTTTTAGGAGCTTTACCTTTTCTAAAACCAGGGACAACAACATTATTTGCAAGTCTATTTTTAGCTTTTGATAAACTCGCTTGTCATTCTTCACTTTCAATAGTTACTATAATAATACCTTCACCGTTTTCCGCTAACTTTTTTTCTTCTAAATTCATTTTTTCTCCTTTATAAACATACTTTCTATATTATAACAAGATATTTTTTTATTTTAAATGTAAATATACATTTAAATTTAAAAAAACATTTAAATTGTTGGTAATGAAAATTAATTAATAACTAAGCTAATTTTTGTACGAAAATAGTAAAATCACCTATTGGTGATTTTAATTATTAAAGGTTCTTCTTAAATTTCATTGCAATTTCTTCAATTTTGGCCTTATTTTTTTCTTCTTTAAGCAATTCTTGTTCACTTTGTTCTTTTGTTTCTAAAAAACGTGTTTTTTTAGAAATAGAGATTGACCCATCAAAGTCATCCTCATTTTCATTATATTTCAAGAACTGAGCTTTTGATTTTTGTTCAATACTTTTTATAAGTTCCATTTCACGATGGATTTGTGATTCAATTGATGCCAAATCCATTCTGTATTGGGCTTCACGCTCAATATTTTTTTGACTTTCAAGTTTAATTTGAGCATTCACTCTTTTTTCTTCTTCTAATTTAAGCTGTCTTTGTTTTAACAAGTTAACAAGGCGTTGACGCTCTTGCAATCTTCTTAGTTTTTCAATACGCTCCATTGTGCGCATATTTTCAATATTTTTTTTACGTGCAAATCTTAATTCGCGTCTATTTCTAAAGTTGATTGCTTTTGCAATAACAGAGCTGTTAGATTTTTCTAAACGCAGCATATTAATTCTATGTTTTCTTTGAGCCTTTAAATCACGAAGTATTTGTAATTTTTTTTGTAGGTCATCATCTGTTTCTTTTTCATTTTCTTCAAAATACATATTTTGTATTGTACTTGGTCTTTTTTCTGGATTATACTCCATATTATAAACACCAACAGGCTTAACCTCGTGATATGGTCGATTAGACGAGTGATCTTTTTTTTCAATTGAAAATGAATTTACTGATAGAGATGGTTTAGAATCTGTATATTCAAAATCATCCTTTGATAAGATATTTCTTTTTGTTGGGTCAATTCTCATATCAATTTCTTGAGAAATTCTTCCATCAGATTCATAATTTGAATTAATATTTAGGCCAGATTGTTGGTCATATAGTCTCTTAAATTCTTGTTGATAAAATTCATCGGGAATTTCCTCTTGTCCTTCACCACTTATTTCAGATAAAGCTGAGTTTGGAATGATTTTTTTACCTTCAATTTTTTCTTGAAACTTATTATCAGAATTACTATTAATATAACTAATTGCTTTATCATCATCATTAATAAAGTCACGTAATGACGAATTATCATTAGCTTTGGATTTATTATTTAATTCAACAGAATCTGAATTCTCATCTGTTAAGTTAGCATCTCTATCTGCATCATCAAAAGAATTTTTTCCACTTAGGCTATATTCAATATCAGATTCATCTTTATATTTTGATAGTGATTTCCCACTCTCATTTAAGAACTCTGATAATGATGGGTCTGGTTTTGTGTCAATTTTATATTCAGACTCTAAATCTTTATTAGGAGTTCTTTTCGCTGCTTTAAATAAATCAGTAGTATCTATATCTTTTTTTTGAATTTTAGCATCATTAATAATATTTTCAATTTCAATTAAATTCTTTGTTTTACCAACGGCTGTAAATGACATCGAAGATTTTTGTTCAGCCATTTTAAAACCAGCTCTTTCTAATATCTTCTTCTTAGAATTTGAATTTTCATTCACAAAGCTTGGTTGTATTTTCTGAATAAATAACATTTTTTTATCATCTATTGAACTACCATTTGAATCTTTTATTTTTAATCGATCTTGTCATCCTCCAATTGTACTTGCATTTTTTTGGCGTGATGAGGTATTATAGTCTACTCAAAACGACTCAAATAAAAAGTTATACTCATCCTCCCACATTTTTGTTAGTTCTTTATATCTTGGGTTACTTTTTCCTAGTTCTGTAATACTTTGGAATGTTGTAATCAACTTGGCAAAAGGTGGATTAGATTGTAAATGAAATTTATGAATTAATGCTAGAGATTTAGGATTAAACTTTTGTCTAATATATTCTTGACCTTCAACTAAAGAATTTTTATCTTTTCTATTTGTTAATGGTTTACCATTTTTTTTATTGTCGGGCATAAGAATCTTCCTTTCGTTTATTTTCAATTCTATATATATTTTACACTATTTTTACTAAAAATTCCACATAATTCACTATATTATTTGCAATGCTTGTATTATTTTGTTATAATATAAGCTAAAATAATATTAATTTTATAATTGTTAATTTTAGTTAAGGTTCAATTGATTAACATTTTGGAAGATAAAAGAATTTTATTATTGTAAGATTTGGACTTGTTTTTATCATATAATATATTGCGCCGTAAATAAAAAAAGCCCCTTATCTTTAGAATAATTTTAAAAAAATATATTTTTTATATATAGGACAGAAAATATATTTAATTATTTTACTAATCTATTTATATTTCCTATTTGCTTTTTACCACAATTATCTTAAAATTTTTTATTAATATTTTATAATTAATAAAAAAATGGAGGATTAATCCTCCAATAAACTTAGCTTCATTACTGCTTAGGCTGCTACATTTTTTTCTTTAAATAATTTTGTTGTTCACGCTAATGAATTGAAAACTATTAAAATTATACTAACAATAAACAACATAGTAATAATAACTATAGTTCCTGTGCTAACATACGGAACTGGTTCAAGACCTTTAAATAAATTAGCGTTAATATCAACCAACATAATAGCAATCATTAATGTACCCAATAATAACAATACAGCGATTATGATGTCAAATATTTTACCCAAAATTATCAAGACTGATATTTTCTTTTTCACATTTCCCATAACAACTAAACCAATTGTTAATAATACATCAAGGAGTGAAAATAAGAACACAAAAAGTGTACCCCCTCATATATGTAAACCAATTGTAAGATCTTTTGCTGTTGCGAACGAATCCTTTAGATTCTTCATAGATGTGGTTGCGGTTGCGGTTGTTCCATCAAGACTTTGTTTTGGAACATACCACCCCCAACCCTTTAGTGTTATACTTATAGAATAACCATTTTCTTCACCAGTGAATTCAATTCCAGCACCAACAGATAGTACGATTATTAAAATAAAAAATATAACACTAAATACTAATTTTGTATAAACTTTTCCCATTCTCTTCCCTTCTAATATAAATATTTTACATTTTTTAAAAAAAATGAGTAATATTTTTTTGCTTTTTATTGTATTTTTTAAAAAATATATAGCAAAAAATGTAATATCTTTGAGAAAACTAAATTTAGTGGATATTAAAATTGAACCAAATTTCTATATTCATATTAAATAATTACTGTTTCGAATAAGATTTTTTAAAAATATAAATTATTTTATTTTATTTTTTTTTGAAAAAAAACACAATAAATTGTTGAAATTTATAATCAATAATATATAATAAAAATGTGGGGAGTATAGATTGCTATTAATCTATATTTCTCATGTAAATATAGTTAAGATGGTTATAATATTTTGTAGGTTAATAAATAGACTATTAACTTGCGTAATTTATTATTGTAGATGTTTGTATTGCTTATAAGTTATTGTTTCGTATTCTGTTAATATTTTATTTATTTATTTTTCATTCAATAGGATTAGTTTCTTTCATTTTTCATAATTATTAATATTCTACATATAAATTATTTATATGTAGATTTTTTTTGTATTAAAATTTATATTTTTTTACTTAATTAAATATATTTAGTTATATATTTAAAAAAAATAAAGCATAAAGCTTTATTTTTATTGATTAATAAAATTATTAGCATCTTTATTCTCAATATTTATACATTAAAGTCAATTTTATTAAATTTTTTAATATTTAGAAAAGATAAAAAACTTGTTACAACAATGGACACAACAATAAAAATGCTAGCTTTTATATAATTGTGCTTGGCATGGGTACACATTAACAAGTATTGTGGTTGTTTTTGATAAATATTTCATTGATCAGTTCTAACATTGTCAAACTGGTTTCCCATAAGATTAACAATATCTATATAAAAGAAAAATTTCGCAGCAAAACCTTCAACAAGGTGATAGTATATTATTTTGTCTATAGCATAAATAAAAATTATAAATAATGTAACAAAGAAAAATGTGAAATTTGCAATTTTAATTTTTTGGTATAAATATAAGTAAGCTAAGGCGTAAGCGCTTGTGAACATAATGACAGATATTAAAAATGAAATTAATTGTACAAAATAATTAAAATAATCTGTTGTATTTAAATTTTCATTTCTAAATAATAATATAAAAGTAAATAAAATTACAGGAGTAATTATAATTAGCATTTCTATATAAATACATATCATTTTACTAAAGAATAACCTATTTCTAGACATGGGCGTTGTTAATCATATAGTCATTTTTTTAGAATAAGATTCTAAATAAAAATGGATTGAAAAGGATAACATAAAATAAAATAATAAATAGACAAGCAATGGTCCAGATAATAAGAAATATATAATATTGTTAACGCCTAAAAAATAATGCTTATTAGAACCTAAACTTTTATCTATGTAATAAACTTCTTGGAAGTGTATTTTCTCAAAAAGAGTCCCATTACCTTCGTGAGTTGAATATACAATTGTAAAAATTTGAAACATAACACCCATAACAACAGCAAAAAACACCAATATTATTATTCAGTCATTTATCAGTGTTCAATTAATAATCACAAGCATTTTATTCTTTATTTTAAACATATTCCCCCCCTTTTTTTTCTAAATCATTCGGTTTTTATTAAAAATCGCTACTGTTTCTTTTAATTATAATTTAGTAAAAAATATTATAACTATATAATAATGTTATTTCTTTAAAATATCTTTTAAAAACTTAAATATGAAAATCAGTTTTATTAAATTTATCAATATTAAGAATTCAAATAAGCACAATTAATGGAATTGTTATTATTGTAAATACTAGAGCCTGAATATAATTATGCTTTGGTTTTATATTCATTAGAACAATACTTGGATTTTGATTATAATGTTCTCAAATATTTGTTTTAATTACATCAAACTGATTCCCGTATAAATTAAAAATGTCAATATATGAAATTATTTTAGATGCATTGTTATAGTCACCTTTATAAAATAGTAACTTGTCAATAACAAATATTAACAAAAGTAGCGCATTTACAAAAAACAATAAAAAGTTAACAATCTTTATATGATCTATTAAATACAAATAAACTAATGACATTATTAATGTATAACATAACAAAAATACAAGAAATGTAGTCAACTGAATAAAATAATCACAAAAATACATAATATCCAAGTCTTCATTGCTAAAAAATATAATAATTGAAGCTGTAATAACGGTTGAAAAAATAATTAACATTTCCGAATAAATAGCTAAAAGCTTACTAAGAAACAATTTATTCCTTGAAATCGGCATAGTTAACCATATATATATCTTTTTAGATTGTGATGATAAAATGAAATGTATTGTAAAGGATATAATAAAATAAAAAGCCAGAAAAATTATTATTGGTCCAGAAAATAGCATGTAGATTATAGTGTTCTTGCCTATATAGTATTTAATACTGGGATTATCATTTTTTTGATAATAATAATCAAAAAAATGATTATTAAGAAAAATAGGATAATTTTGATTATTATGAGGCCCATGGGAATATGAATTTAATTGTGACATCAAAGCACAACCAATAAACACAAAAACTAAGATTAAAATTCAATCATCTTTTATAGAATTAATAATTATTAATGATATTTTTTTATTTTTATTCATAACTAGCACCTTTATATCATCAAAATTTAAATACTAATATTATTTGAAAATACTATTGGAATCAAAACTAAATAATTCCTTAAATTTATTTTCGATATTTGAGATATTGTCTCTATCGGCAATAAACTCATCTATAACTTTACCTTCTTTAAGAAAACATACAATATCACAAACAGCTTCAATTTCTTGGAATATATGTGAACACAATAAAATTGTTTTTTTCATTTTTTTATTTAAATTTAATAACAAATCATTAAATTTTAATTGCATCAGCGGGTCTAGACCAGATGTTGGCTCATCAAGTATAATATAATCTGGGTCGTGCATAAGTGCTGAAATTATTGCCAATTTCTGTTTATTACCTTTTGATAACATTTTAATTTTTGTATTTAAATCAACATCAAAATAGGTAATTAGATTATCAAGAAAATCTCTATTTATACCATTTTTTGTATGTTCAACTAATTTAATAAAACTTCTTCCTGTCATTTTTTCATACATTGTTACCTCACCAGAAACATAACCCACTTTATCCATAATTATTTTTGAATTATTTCATGTGTTTACATCATCGATTACAACCTCACCAATTTGAGGTTTTACAAAACCCATGATCATTCTAATGAGAGTGGTTTTCCCAGCACCGTTTGGGCCGATAATACCATAGATTTGACCCTTATTTATGCTAATATTTACATTAAAAACCCCTTTTTTATTACCATAATCCTTGGTAATATCCTTAATGAACATATTTGTAATTCCCTTCTATAAATTTGATATAAATTTTTTTTATATTATATCACCACAAAATATAATACAATAGTATTCTGATCATTTTTTAGCAATAATTGTAATTTATTAGTTAGAAAAAATGGCTCTAAGTAGACCGGTTAATCTAGGACTATTCTACTTTTTTCTTTGCTAAATTATAATTTATTTCCTTTATTCAATTTTAATTTTTAACAATTTTTTGGAAACAATTACAAAAATGTTTCATATCTCTTACTGAATGATTTAAAAACTAAGTGCAATTCAGCACACTTAACATTCCTTAAGTTTACTTACTACTAAAAATTTACAAAATTATTTAGACATAAATTAAAAATTTTTAATTATCTTTTAACCAAATTTAAAAGTTGATGATTTTTCGTCAATTTTATTATAGACGTTCAATATCAATCCTTAAATAATCAAAGTAAATAAAACACCAAATATGAATATTCCAAATTTATTTTCATACACATTAATGCAGATTTAATTAATTTATTTTCTTCGAAAAAACAAATGTTATGTTATGAAGTGTTGTTCCGATTAAATCTATAATAATTTCTCTTATTTTGGGAATTAATTCTTGAGGAGCAAAAACAATCTCGTCGCGGTTATTTGGAGAAAATATTGTGATTCTAATATCAATAATAGTTCCTTTGGGAATAGAAACTTCGGATCCAAGAATTTCAATCCCGCTTGTAGATGCGTTAACTATATCTTCAACTATTCTTCCTATAACTCTTTCTGCAATATAAAAATTTCCTTTTTCGTTATATAAAAATGTAATGTACATAAATATCCCCCATTTTTAACTACTAATTAACTCTACCTGAATACTTACCATCATCTGTATTAACAAGAATTATATCATTTATCTTAATGAATAATGGTACTAATAATTCTCATCCGGTCTCTAATTTGGCCTTTTTTTGGGCACCTGATGTAGTATCCCCTTTAACTGCTGGTTCTGTTTCAACTACTACTAATTCAACCTTATCTGGTATAGTAATTCCTATAACCTCTTCTTGGTATTTAGTCATTTGAATTATAGCACTTTCTTTGATAAAATTTAATTCTCATTTTAAATTAGTTGTAGGTATTTCAACTTGATCATATGATTCAGAATCCATCAAATAACAATTAGTTCCATCATTATAAAGATATTGCATATCTTTTTTCTCAATCATGGCTTTTTCTAGTTTATCTCCACCGGTAAATGTTAGTTCAACTCGAGAACCTGTTTTTAAATTTTTTACCTTAAGTGTTACTTTTCCTTGTTGTCTTCCTGTTTTAGAAAAAGCATTAGATATAACAATATATAAATTACCCTCATATATAAATGTATGCCCTGGTCTTAAATCGTTAACTTGCACTTTTATCTCCTTTAATTTTTTAAACTATATAAATTATAAAGTATTTTCTATGAAAATACTTTATAATTTATAAAAATAGTGGGATTTTTATAGTATATACTAGCGCTGTTCATTTTCTTTCCTTCTCTTTGTAGTTCCCTAATTCTAATTATTGTATTATTCCCGCAAGCTACAATGATACCCTCTTTATCAATATCTATTATTTGTCCAGGCAAATATTGCTTATCAATAAATAAATTATTAACCACATCTGCTTTTGCTATTTTTATTCTTGAATTACCAAAATAACAAAAAGCTGTTGGCTTTGGACTTAATGATTTTATAAAATTAACAACATCAATTGCCTCATTTTTAAAATTAATATGTTCTTCTTCATTTTTTAGGTTGTATGCAAATGTCACATAATTATCATCTTGTTCTTTTGGAATAATTTCTTTACGAAAAATTTTTAAAATATGTTTTTTTACAAGTTCCTTCCCAACCTTACCGGCCTTTTCAAATATTGTTTGTGAATTTTCTTCCTGATCAATATTAAATTTTTTTTGGCAAAAAATTGGTCCTGCATCCATTGCTTTTACCATTCTTATTAAAGTGACTCCAGATTCTTTATCCCCGTTTCGGATTGCAGCTTGAAGCGGACTTCCACCGCGGTATTTTGGCAATAGGGAACCATGAACATTTATACAATCAGTAAATATATCTATAATATTTTGTGGTATGATTTTACCATAAGCGCATGTTATTAAAAAGTCTGGTTTTAATGCTTTTAGATCTTCATAAATATCTTTAATATTACTTGGAGAAAAAACCTTAATATTTTGTTCCAAGGCAAATTTCTTCGCCTCACACATTTTAAGTTCTTTTTTTCTCCCAATAATGCTATCTGGTTGACAAATAAGAGCAATTACATCAATTTCTTTAATATCTAATAATGCAGATAATATTTCTATAGAAATTTGAATTGTTCCTGCAAATATAACTTTATATATTGATTTCAATTTATTATCCTTTCACATTATAATTATTTTTTGCCTTATTATAAATTTCAATAACTCTTTGCAGGATAACCACCATCGCTAATGTATCTCGATTACAATATTTGATCATGTCTGGCTTAACCATTTTTTCTCAGATCGCATCTTCAATTATGTCATCGCAATAGGCTCTAAAAACTTCAGAGGCTAATAACCCATTATTAATTTTTAAATCTTTATATGAAAATTCTTGTTCTAATGCTGGTTGAGTTTTTTTAATTGATGAACTACCATAAAAGTTTGGATGATAAATTAAAAATGGGTTTCCCTTTAATTTAAAAAAATCTTCAAGATCAATTGTGTTATCATATATATATTTTATTGCATTTATAAATTGTGGAAAAGCCATTGCTAATTTTTTTAATTGTGTTCTTTCAAATGATCTGTGATATGCAACATAAACCCCTTTGCCATAATTGTACATATCTCTTAAAAAATTAGCAATAAATTGTGGTCTTGGGTCATCTTTATTATTAGAAATTCAAAAGTGATGTTTTATATCTTCTTCTTTTCTATAATCAAAATTATCATCTTCTAACACATGAAGCGAATATTGAAATATCATTTGGTCATATGGTTCTGCATTTTTATATTTTGGCATAGCTCATTTTGTTGTTTCAAAATCATACATATAAACAGGATAATTATTATATTTTTGAATAAGGCTGTGTAAAGTTCATAATCTTTTTGGATCAACAAGTAATTCATCATCTACTTTAATATGTGGGCCACAAATATCAATCTGTGCCTTGTTAAATTTTTTTCAGTAATTAATAATATATACAGCAGCCTTATTTAATCTCTTTTGAATTTCATCAAGTTCCATTTCATAATATCAATAAAAATCATAAAACTCTGGAAAAGTATTTACAATATCCCCAATTTTGTCTGCCCTTAAGCCACTTATGTGCTTTATAGATGGAATATCGATACTATAGGATATATTTTCACAACTATAAACATGTCCGCAGTATTTCTTCTCTAATTGAAAACCAACTTTTTTACCTCTCATTTGTGAAATTTTATAACAATAAGGAGACGGATTTTGTTCTGAAAGAAATTTACCAAAATCATTAAGAAATTTATTTTGTTCAGCCTGGGTTTCTCCCATTAATGCAATTAATTGTCTTCATAATTTATTCAGACCTAAACTTTTTTTTGTTATATTTTCATAATCATATACGTGAAAAATATTTTCAATATTTATCTCAACAGGTTTATTATATAAATAATCATTTGGAAATGTTTTTGCTAATTTTAATTCATCTATTATCTTTTTTTCATCAACTTTGTATTCATCAAAATTACTTAATTTATTTGCATATAAAAATGTTTTTTCACAATATTTAAGACTATTTAATAAAACAAGGCGGATATTTCTAACAGTATACCCACATCTTTCTAAGACGATTTTTTGGTATGCTAAATCAAAAAAATGTTCTCATTTGAATTTTGTAGATGCCTTAACCTCTAGAATATCAACAACTTTATTTTCAAAATCAATAATTTCTAACACATCACATTTTGCGATTAAATAGTTATTTTCTGTTGCAAATGTTGCTTCATAAATATACTTGACTCTTTCATCCCTAAATGCATTTATAGTATTTGATATTGCATCTTCATTTCTTGCAAACTCAGAAAGATCAACATATTTGTAATTTGTTTCATATTCTAAATTCCATTTTTTTAAAAGAAATGAAAAATACTCTCTTGCCTTTGCCCCAGTGATATTACCATCTTCTAGAGAAGAAGATAAAGATTCTTCATCTAAAGCATAGTTACTAACAATTTCTTTTATCAAACATATTTTTTCAAATCCATCATTTTCTGTTATATCTTCTTGTAATCCATCGTTTTCATTATCATTTATAAATAATGATTTTAATTCATTTTCATATAATTCTTTTATATTATATGAATCAACAGAGTAAAAATCATCTCCTTCATCTAACTTTACATCAAAATTATAAAAATATTCATTATTTAATTTTTTTTGTTTTGATAAATTAAAATTAGTTTTTGAGGCGAAAATTCAAGCTATATTTCAACATTTAGAAAATGCAAGCTTAAAAGTTCTTTTTGAAATCGGATACTTTATTTCATCTAACATTTATTTATCTCGCTTAGGAATAAATTTAACAGCCGTTTTTTTAACAACCTCATCAACCTTTTTAAGTTTCTCAGTATCGATTCCAACATCCAAGCTTGGATTTTTTTGAGCTTTTTTAATAAGTTTTAGTTCTTCTCTTTCCTTTTTTCTTTCTTCAATTGCTGCTGCTTTTTCTTCTTGTTTAATTGCTTTTTTTTCTTCTTTAGTTAACTTGATTTGTTTTGTTGCAATTGATATCTTTCTTCTTGTTTCTTCTAAATCTGTTCTTGAATTTACTTGCCAGACGGTTTGATAATTTTTTTTATCAACTTTCTGAGTTAAGCCTTCAATTTCATAGCTTCTTGTATCTATAAGTGTGTTCTTTTTTGGCTCAAAAAGAGATATAACAACATCAAATACATCTCTGTATTTATAATCTCCACCTTTTCTGGCAATAACATTTTCATATTCAATACGGATATTCTTACGATTTTCATTTAAATATATATAGTTTTTTATTTCATCTCTAACGACTTTTTTTCTTTTTTCTTGTTCTATTTTTTGTGATTTTTTTCCTGTTATTGATGTAATAATTATAAAAATTAAAACAATAATAACAACAACGATAATTATGATTGTAAAGCTTGACATATAAAACCTCTCATTAATTATATAATATATTAAATTTAACAAATATTATTAATAAAAATTATAAAATAGACTTAATTAATAAACTTTTGTGCTACTCAGATATAGTTCCTCCACCAATACATATATTATCTAAATAAAATACAGCTTCTTGCCCAGGAGTTACAGCTCTTTGTTTTTTATCAAAAATAATTAAATAGTTATTATTTAATTTATTAACTTCAACTAAAACATCTTGTTGGCGATAGCGAAATTTTGCAGAACATCTAAAACTTTCTGGATTTTCTACATATTTTTCTAGACTTACAATCCAATTAACATCATCAACAATACATTTATCTGAATATAAATATTTGTCATTACTTAAACGTGTGACAAATATTTTTTTATTCTCAATGTCTTTTTTTGCCACATAATATGGTTCTTTTTGTCCGCCAAGATTTAACCCCTTTCTTTGACCTAATGTATAATACATAACACCAATATGGTGGCCAATAATTGCTTTAGTTTCTATATCAATAATCTCTCCATTTTGGTTAGGTATGTAGTTTTGCAAAAATTGTGTAAAATTTCTTTCTCCAATAAAACAAATTCCTGTTGAATCTTTTTTTTGAGATACAACTAATTTATTTTCCAACGCTATCTCTCTAACTCTTCTCTTTTTATAACTTGCTAAAGGGAACAAGGATTTGCTTAACATAGTTTGATTTAATTTACATAAAAAATATGATTGATCTTTTGTATCGTCCTCACCCTTTAATAGTTCATATTCTTGTGTTTTTTGATTAAAATTTACACCAGCATAATGACCCATCGCTATATAATCTCCATTAAAAGATTTCATAGCCTCTTCTAAAAATAGGTCAAATTTAATATATTTATTGCAGAGAATATCTGGGTTAGGTGTTCTCCCTTTTTCATATTCCTTTATAAAGTAAATAAATACTTTATCTCAATATTCTTTAACAAAATCTATACGATTAAGGGGAATATCTAATTGTTTACATATTTCTATTGCATCATTAAAATCTTGTTCTTGGGTGCATATATCATTGGTTGTTAAATCATTATTACCTAAAAAATCATTATTAAGATTACTATCTCAATTCCGCATGAATAGACCAACAACATCATAGCCTTGTTTTTTTAATAAAAGCGCACTAACAGCAGAATCAACACCTCCACTTATACCAACAATAACCTTTTTCTTCTTCAAGTTTATTCATCTCCTAATAAATTCCTAATATTCACGTTTTCATGTTTTTTCACACTGATGTCACCGCTAGAACTATCAGTATCATTCTTGTGATTGTTATTAAAATTGATATTATCAATACCATCAAACATATTTGTTAATTCGGTAGTTTCATTTTTTTCTTCAAAATTTTGGCTGTTGTCAAATTTTTTAAATATTTTTGAGTCTTTTTCTTTTTTTTCAAATGAATATTTACTTTCCTTTGTAAGTTCGAGAACAGATTTTTTAGACTGTTTAGAACTTAATTTATCATAAACCTTCTTAATTCTTCTATTAAAAAATTCTTGGGTAATTAATTGTGTGTCTATATTAGAACTTGGCCTTCTAACTTCCTCTAATAACTCATGTAAAATTTCTTTTTTTATATCCTTAACAATTGCTTTTAGATCTTCACTTTGGTCAGATTCTGTGTAAGAAAATTTTGGTTTATTTTTTTGTTCATTTTTAATTTCTGTTTCAAAATTATCACTAACATTATAATTTCTAAAAATTTTATTATCATTTATATTGTCAATTAAACTCTCTAATTGCTGGCGGCTTAAGGTTTGACTTTTTTTACGTAATTCTATTATATCTTTTGGCAATTTACTTTTAATAGAATCATCATTTGGAATTATATCAATAGAAGAATATTTAGGTATATTAAACAAATCTCCTTTTTTAATATTTAATTGCTTATTATTATTATTCATAAAATGATAATTAGGGTTCTGTACAAGGTTTATTGTGGGCTTTGTTTTTGAAAGAATATCTGGTTCATCTAAGGAAACCTCGGTAATTTCATCAAATCAAAAATTATCATCAAGATTTTTTGGAGTCATATTATTCCTATTCATATTAATAATCCTTCTTTTTTCTCCCATATATACACATACCCTACAATAATTATATCATTTTCTTGCAAATCATTATTTAAATAAAAAAATAATCTTCGTGATTGTAGATATATTAAAAAACATAGAAAATTTCATAATTTTCTAACAATTAATTATGTGACATTTAACTATTATTTAATGTTTTTTATCGATTTTTTCCATATAATAAAAAATATGAATGATTACACAAAAAAAATAAAAGCTAATGAAGAAGAATATGAAAGACTTAAACTGAGCTTAAGAGCATATCAATCACAACTAAGATATGGCGTTAAATTAATCAGATTTTATTTGATTATGTACATTTGTTTATGAATGTTGGTTGATATAATATTTGGAAGTATTTTATTTATGAATATTACTATTGGAAAATCACTCATAATATTTGCTTTTTTTCAATTTGGTGGATTTATATTTTATTTTATATTTATTAAAGCATACATTAGTGTAAGAGAAAAAGTGAATAATAGAATACAATTGTTTTTTGATACAGAGCCAATTTATGGGATGTACTATGATTATTGAAGAGAAATAAAAAAGAAAACAGAAATTAATCTTAATCTTTCTAGAATGGTTATAAATAATATAAGTGGCTTTTCAAAAATGTTAAGAGTAAAATCATTCGCAAGTGCCGATGGTGTAGATTTTAATGAAGAATTATTAAACGTTAATTCACTAGTTTTTTTTAATGATAATTGAAAAATAACTTATTATGCTATTAATAGACATTCATTATTTTCAGCATATTTATATCCTCTTATAAAGGGTAAAGTTAGAATTGCAAATAAACCTGTTAATAAGATGTGAATTGATAGAGGTACCCAACAAAACTATATTAAAAAATTTAAAGAGGCTAAATTGAGAAAATTTGAATCTGCATCTTTTATAAATTTCAAATTTCCAAATAGAAAAAAGTGATCAACAGTCAAGAACAAATTTAGTCGCAGTGATCTGGAATATTTATCTAGCCGCGGAATATATGTATGTGTGGGGAATAATGACATAAATTTCTGTTTTCTTGAATCTACAAAAATGCCAATAACTCCCGGGCTAAGCATTTTTATTAAATCAAAAAAAATTATTAAAAATAATTTAATGAACGATGATTTAATCGAAAGAGCTATTGATGCTATTTATGATAAAGTAATTTTTGACATACAAACATTTATAATAAAATATTTGTTGGTAACATGATTTGTTCAAAAATATTGGGGAGAAGAAGATGAAGAAAACCTATATGTTATTAAAGCTCTTAAAGAAGAACTTGATATTGAATTTTAATATCAATTATAATACGTAAAATATTAATTTTATAAATCATTTAAAATAAATATTATTAATACCTTGTATAACAAAAAAAACCAACAATTAATCGTTGATTTTTTTAAAAAACTATATATTTATAATTTTATTAACCTACTCTGGTAGTATATTGACTGGTTGGAATGTAGAAATATTATTAAGTTCTTTTAAAACTTTTTCTTCACTTGAAGAAAGTTTTGTTGGAATTACAATATTTATTTCTAAAATAATATCACCCCTTTTATGACCATTTATACTAGTTGGAAGACCATGCCCAGAGATTTTAATCAAATCGCCATTTTTAAATCCTTTTGCAATTTTTATATTGACATCTTTATCATAAGTTTTAAAAACCTTTGTGGCTCCCATTATTGCATCGATATATGAAATATCATATTTGAACAGAATATCTCCACCACTTGTTAATTTAACTCTACCTGATGGATTTTTTAAACCAATAGCAACCAATATATCTCCGCGAGAACCTCCGTTAACTCCTACATGGCCTTCACCCTCTTTTAATATTTGTTGACCAGGCATAACACCCTTAGGAATCTCTAGTTCGATAACTTTCAATTGGAGGATTCTTTTTTTACCATGACATTTTTTACAAACTTTGGTAATTTTATTACCCTGTCCGTTACATTTAGGACACATTTGTGTTGATGAAAATCTAATTCCGCCAAGATTTTGAATCATTTCAACCTTACCATGTCCGTTACATTGGTCACACTTGGTAATATCTTTCTCAGATTCAGCTCCGCTTCCAGAGCATTGTAAACATGCATCATAAATATGCTGTTCAATTTTTTTGGTAGCTCCAAACATAAGTTCACGAACGCTTAAATCAAGTTTTAATGATATTCGTTCACCTCGACTTAAATTAGTTCTTCCAGATGTTCTTTGACCGCCAAAGGCTCCAAAGCCTCCACCAAACATATCCTTAAATATATTTTCAAAGCCAGAAAACTCATCTCCTCCAAACATTTCAGAAAAGTCAAAGCCTCCAAAGCCACCAAAGCCTCCAAAGCCTCCCTGACCATTTAGTCCATCATGTCCATATTGGTCATAAATTTTTCTTTTCTTTTCATCCATAAGAACTTCAACAGCCTCTGTAGCTTCTTTAAACTTCTCAACAGATTTTGGGTCTGGATTAATATCTGGGTGAAATTGTTTTGCAAGCTTTCGATAGGCCCTTTTTATTTCATCTGAGCTTGCAGTTTTTGAAACCCCAAGTATTTCATAATAATCTCTTTTTTTAGACATAACTATACTTACCTAAAATAAAAATTATTTATTTCCATCATTAGAATCATCATCTTTTTGGCCTTCTTGTTGAGCAAATTTTGCAGCTTGGCTAATTGTTTCTTCTAATTGTGAGACCTTATCTTTTAATCCTTCATAATCTTCTTTTGCAATTAACTCATTTACAGAATTAATAAGTTCTTCAATTGGTTTTTTTTGGTCTTCTGGGATTTTATCTCCAGCATCTCTCAATGAAGACTCTAACATTTCAACATAAGTTTCTGCTTTATTTTTTAATTCAATATTTTCTTTCTTAGCTTTATCTTTCTCAGCATTTTCAGCAGCCTCTTTAACCATTCTATCTATTTCTGCATCTGTTAAATTTCCAGAATCTGTAATAGTAATTGATTTTTCTTCATTAGTTGCTTTGTCTTTTGCATGAACAGAAACTATTCCATTAACATCAATTTTAAAAGTAACTTCAATCTGAGGTACACCTCTAGGAGCTGGTTTAATTCCTGTTAATTGGAAATTACCCAATTTCTTATTATCGTTCGCCATTGGTCTCTCACCTTGCAAAACATTTATATCAACTGCGGGTTGATTATCAGCTGCTGTTGAAAATACTTGTGACTTTTCAGTTGGTATAGTTGTATTTCTTTCAATAAGTTTAGTCATAACACCACCCATTGTTTCAATACCAAGAGAAAGCGGTGTAACATCTAGAAGAAGTACATCAGTAACATCTCCAGCAAGAACCCCACCTTGAATAGCTGCACCCATTGCAACAACCTCATCAGGATTAATTGATTTGTTTGGTTCTTTTCCTAAAAGTTCCTTAACTAATTTTTGAACAGCTGGTATTCTTGTAGAACCACCAACTAATAAAACTTGATTAATATTTGATGCTGATAATTTAGCTGCTTTTAAGGCATCTTGTACAGGACCACGAGTTCTCTCAACTAATGATTTTGTCATTGATTCAAATTTTGATCTAGTTAATTTTCCAGAATAGTTAACTGGTCCCTTTTCATTCATTGTAATAAATGGCAAATTAATTTCAACTTCCATTTGACTTGATAGATTAATTTTGGCTTTTTCAGCTTCTTCCTTAAACCTTTGTAATGCCATTTTATCATTTGAAAGATCTATCTTAAATTCATTTTTTATTTCTCCAGCAATTCAATCCATAATTTTTTGGTCAAAATCATCACCACCTAATAGGTTATCTCCAGATGTTGATAACACATCATAAGTTCCATCTGCCAGCTCTAGGACAGAAACGTCAAATGTTCCTCCTCCTAAGTCATAAACTAAAACCTTCATTTCTTTATCTTGTTTATCAAATCCATAAGCAAGCGCTGCTGCTGTTGGTTCATTTATAATTCTCTCAACATTAAGTCCTGCAATTCTTCCAGCATCTTTTGTTGCTTTTCTTTGTGAATCATTAAAGTATGCTGGAACTGTAATAACGGCCTTTGTTATTTTTTGACCAGTTTTATCTTCTGCATACTTTTTAATATATCTTAAAACTTCAGCGGAAATTTGTTCTGGTGTATATTCCTTGCCCTCTAATTTTAATTTTTCATTTGTACCCATTTTTCTTTTAACAGAAATTGATGTTTCTGAATTTGTTACTGCCTGACGCTTTGCAGCTCCTCCAACAATAATATCTCCGTTCTTAAACGCAACAACACTTGGAGTAGTTCTTTGCCCTTCTGGGTTTTCAAGAACTGTGGGTTGTCCACCCTCCATTATTGCTACACATGAATTAGTTGTACCTAAATCTATTCCTATAATTTTTTCTTTTGCCATAATTTATCTCCTTCTCTTTCTTAACCTGATACTTTTACTTTTGTATATATTATTACGCGATCTTTTAATTTATATCCATTTGATATAATATGGGCCACTTTTCCTTTTGCCTGTGCCTCAGTCTCTATAGTTTCAACAGCTTCGTGAATATTCTGATCAAAATCATCACCAACTTTTGTTTTTATAACCTCAATTCCAGCCTCAGTAAATGCATTATCCATTTGCCCAACCACCATTTCAAAACCTTTAAGATAATTATCCACTTCTGGACTTGGTGATGGCAATGATATGACTCTCTTTAACATGTCAAATGGGACCAAAACATTTTTTGCAAGATCAGCGCCATTGTACTTGATGATATCTGTCTTCTCAATTAAAAATCTATTTTTTAGATTAATCTCATTTGTTGCAGAGATTTGATTTTTTCATTTTAAATCATCATACTCAGTCATCAAATTACTAATTGCCTTTTCTAACTTTTCTATATCTGTTATTTTTTTATCTTTCTTTGATTTATCTTCTTCGCTTTTATTATTTACGGTAGATAATTCTTTTTTTATACGTCCAAGATATTTTAGCACTTCTTCTTGAGTTGATAAAGTCTTTTTGTTATCTTTATTTGCCATATTAATCCCCTTTCCTTTTTTTAGTATTCTTTTCTCTCAAGTTATGACTAAATCTTTCTAATATTGCTGAGACCATTTGATAATGAATTCTCTTTGGTCCAACAACAGTAAGACTAGCCTCACGACCCGGCATTAATTTAACATTTTTTCCAACTAATGAAATATTTTTTGATATTCCAGTTTCTTCTCCAATTTTAATATTTGGTTTGTCGAAATGGTCATTTTCATCAAAATCTTTGTATTCACTATCAAACAATGTTAATAGTGATGCATTTTCAATAACAGAAATAATTTGCTGAATCATGCCAGGATCTTGAAACTCTGGGTTAAGTAAAAGATTTTTCATTCCTTGAGTTTTAAGATTTACTGCTTGTTCATTTAATATTGCACTTATAAACGCTTTTAAGACAAACTCATATTTTTCAACCTGTGTTTTAATAATTGGAGCAACAAGTTTTATTTTTTCTTCAATTTCGCTTAATGGTGTATTAACTAAACGTTCATTAAAGATTACAATCGCTTTTTGCAAATCATCCATTGATACTTCGTTTTGAATATCAATAACTTTATTTTGAACATTCCCGTTAGACAAAACAACTATCATTGCAGCGCTATCTTCTTTCAATGGGATGATTTCTATTTTTGATAACATAACATTATCTGCAACATCTTTTGTTTCAACAACAGTAACTAAATTTGTCATATCACTAACTAATTTCGCTGTTTCATCTAATAATTTTTCAATCGACACCTCTCTTTTTGAAAAAACCTCATCAACTTTTGCAATTGCCTCTT
This sequence comes from Spiroplasma endosymbiont of Aspidapion aeneum, assembly GCF_964031045.1. NCBI lineage: Bacteria > Bacillati > Mycoplasmatota > Mollicutes > Entomoplasmatales > Spiroplasmataceae > Spiroplasma > Spiroplasma endosymbiont of Aspidapion aeneum. The sequence continues at coordinate 901,660 of NZ_OZ034994.1, forward strand.
TTAGCAAATCGTTTGCGGGCATCAAAGTGTCTACGTAATATCTATACCCCGTTGTTGATGGAATCCTCCCGGAAGAGGTATGACTTTTTTCCAAATAACCTAATTCTTCTAAGTGTACTGACTCATTTCTAATTGTGGCCGTTGATATATCAACACCCATTAATGTTTTTATTTTATTTGAACCAACTGGAATTACATTGTCAATATACTCTTCAACAACAATTTTTAAAATTTTTTTTTGTCTTTCAGATAGATTTATATTATCTATATTTTTCATATAAATTAATTTAACGCCTTAGAAGAACTTATTTTATATTTATTGTTCACAAATTCAACAACATATTTTTTATTTGGAAGCACCTCAGAATTTATTATTGCTCTTGCAATCATTTTCTCAATATTAGATTCAATATAACGACGTATTGATCTTGCTCCATATGTTTTATCAAAACCATTTTTTAATATATCTTCAATACAACTGTCTGAAAAACTAATTCTAAATTCTGTATTAGATTCAACCCTTTTTTCAACATCTTTTAATTGTTTAAGGATTATTTCCTTTGCTACAGATGGAGATATTGAATTGAAGACAATTATATTGTCAATTCTATTTAGGAATTCTGGTCTTACATATTTTGAAAGTTCATCTAATACGCTTTTTTCATCAACCAATGCCCCTTCCGTTTCTAAGAGACTGCTTGCTCCAATATTTGATGTCATAATAATAATAGTATTTTTAAAATCAACAGCTATACCCGCAGCATCTGATAATCGACCTTCATCAAGAATTTGTAATAATAAGTTTAAAATATCTGGATGTGCCTTTTCTATTTCATCAAATAAAATAATTGAGTATGGTTGCCTTCTAACAGCTTCAGTTAAATATCCACCTTCACCAAAACCAACATACCCAGATGGAGAACCAATTAATTTGCTTGAAGAAAATTTATCCATGTATTCTGACATATCAAGACGGACAATTCTTTTCTCAGAATTAAATAGTATTTCAGCTAGAGCGCTGGCAACCTCTGTTTTACCAACTCCCGTAGTTCCTAGGAATAGAAAACTCCCAACTGGACGCCTTGGGTCACGAATACCACTTCTACTTCTAACAATCGCATCAACAACTTTTTCGATAGCGTGATTTTGACCTTTAACACGTTTTTTCATTCTATTCTCAATAGTTTGTAACTTGTCTCGATCACTTTCAAGTAAACCATTTGCTTGTATTCCTGTTCATTTTTCAACAACATTTGCTATTTCCACACTAGTTACAGAATCTGAAACTATTTTTGAAGGCGTAAGCCCTTTTTCGTTTTGAAGTTCTTTTGTAAGTGCTGGCAATAGTGAATATCTTATCTCACCAGCTCTTTCAAATTTACCTTCCGCTTGACAGACATCTAATTCATTATTTAAACTATCAATTGTTTCTCGTAACCTTGATATTTTAGTAAGATTATTTTTCTCTTTTTCTCAAGCAAATTTCATTTTATTCTGTTGTTCTTTTAGAACAATAAGTTCTTTATCAATATCTGCTAATCTTTCTTTCGATTTAATATCTTCTTCTTTCATTAGTGCTGTTTTTTCAATTTCAAGCTGCATAACTTTTCTGTTAATTTGGTCTAATTCTGTTGGAACAGATGTTAACTCAGTTTTTACAGTTGCACAAGCTTCATCGATTAAATCAATAGCTTTATCTGGCAAAAATCTTTCACTGATATATTTATCTGAAAGTTCCACAGCACTAACAAGTGCATTATCGTGAATTATTACTCCATGATATGTTTCAAATCTGTCTTTCAAACCACGAAGAATTGATATTGTTTCTTGAATTGTTGGCTCTGTAACCATTACTTGTTGAAATCTTCTAGCCAAAGCCGCATCTTTTTCAATATGCTTTTTATATTCCTTTAATGTTGTTGCACCAATTGTTTTAAGTTTTCCTCTTGCAAGGGCTGGTTTTAACAGGTTAGCAACATCTGTTGCTCCTTCAGAACCCTGACCTGCACCCTTTATCATATGGACCTCATCAATAAAAAGAACCACAGATTCCTTTTCTTTTTCTAAAGCATTTATAAGTCCTCCAACTCTTTCTTCAACATCCCCAACATATCTTGCCCCACCGATTAAATCTGCAAGATTTAATTCAAGTAAGTTAACACCGATTAAATTTGATGGAACATCACCCTTAACAATTCTTTGGGCTATTCCTTCTACAATTGCAGTTTTACCAACACCTGGATCACCTAATAATATTGGGTTATTCTTGGTTCTTCTGCTCAATATCCTTATAACTCGAGCTATTTCATCATCTCGACCAATAATAGGGTCTATTTTCCCAACAGCTGCTTCTGCTGTAATGTTTTTTGTGTATTTCTCAATAATCTTTTTTGGATTAGTAGGATTTCGTTCTTTAAATTCCATAAAATTACCTCCTTTGCAATATGTATTAGTAGCTGCTAATTTAATAATATACTATTTCTTAGCAATGTCAAGTAAAGAGTGCCAATTTTTTAATTTTTTTTAAAAAAATGACAAAAAAAATAGTTTTTTACAAAAATATAAATAAATTTTTTTGAAATTCACCATTATTTTAATAAAAAAAGAGTATTAACTAATCATTTTTTTAAAGTAAAAATGGTAAAAAAATGATAAAATCATTGATAGTTGAGCTAATAAATATTGTATAGAGGTGAAGATAATGGGAAGTGTTAAATTTAAAATAGGTAAGAGTCGATTCTTAAGATTATTATTTAGGTCATATTTAAATAATAAAGGCATTGCTGTTGCTGTTATTTTTCTTACACTAATTGTTGTTGTTTGTTATGTTATTAATATAAAAATAATTCAATGAATGACTTCAATTATGATGTCAAAAAATATTATTGACCTAATGAACCAAATTTTCTCATCGCCAAATAATGAAGAGATAAAACATATAGCTAAAATAATGAATGCAACCGAAACTGAGACACAAACATTAATCCAGCAAATTGCTGCAATGGGAGATAAAAATCGTCAGGTAGCCTTACAAAATATTATCCATCAATTTTTCTTTAAGGATGTTTATTATGATGGTATTGATTCTTCTAATACAGCAATTGTTTATGTAAAAATATTAGGTCTTAAAATGACATTAACATTGTGGTGTTACTTTATGTTTATTAATGTTGTTGTAATTGTAATATGTACATATCTTGCCTATATTTTAAGTGGTATTATTGCTCAAAGAGAAGAATGTAAATTAAGAGATAAAATATTAATTCAGTTAATGAACCAAGATATAGATTTCTTTAATAATTCAAAAATTGGAAATCTTATTAATACAGTAGTAGTTGATACTGAAAAAATTGGAAATCAACTAAAAATTGCTCCTATCATCTTTATTCAAGTGGTTATGACAACAATTGGTGCCATATCAATAATGATGTCAATCGATTATCAATTATGTTTGATCACAATTTCTTTACTAACTATTGCTATTTTAATTGTTATTGGCATTATGAAGCTAACATCTAGAGCAACAAATACGATAGAAGATATCAAGGATGATATTAACAATGAGGTTTCTGAGAAGTTGTTTACAATGAAGCTTGTAAAATCAAGTGGTACTTGAACAAATGAAAAAGAACACTACAGAAAACTAAATAAAGAAGTTGTTAAACATAGTGTTAAAATTCTAACCTTAAAAGAAATAGTAACTGCTATATTAATCGGTGCAATCGGTAGTTTTGTAATGTCATCAATTGTTTTTGGAGTTTTCCTATATAGTTCGCAGGTACAGGTACTTTTAACAAAAATGACAGCATTTACAACAGGAGTTCTTGTTATGACCTTGCCATTTCTACAATTAAACCAAATAGCAGCGTCAATAAATGAGGTAGAAAATTCAGTTCTTAATTATGAGGAAATTACAGAGACTGATATTCATATTGATAAACTGGGTGGAAAAAGAATCGTTGGATATCCAAAAGTAATTGAATTTAAGAAAGTGAGTTTCGCTTTTCCAGATGCACCTACTGAATTCTATATTAAGAATTTAAATATTTCACTTGAACGTGGAAAAAAATATGCCTTTGTTGGTAAATCTGGCTGTGGTAAATCTACAATTGTTAAGCTTTTATTAAGATTTTATGACCCAACATTTGGAAAAATAAATATAAATTACATTGGCCGTCCACAAAATATCGATGCAAATGATATCGCCGAGGAAATGGGACTATATTTTAAAAAGGAAAAGAAGGAGAAAAAGAAAAAAATTAATATAAATGAATACGAGGTTAAAAGCACATTTATTTCAAAAGATAAAAATGAAAATAATAATATTGACGCAGAACATGTTATTGATTTAAAAGATGTAGAGTTGGCTGGCTGAATATCACGAGTGGGATACGTAGCTCAAGAACCAAAAATATTATCTGGAACATTTTGAGATAACGTTAGATACACACGAGAAGATATATCAGATTTTGAAATTGTAGAAGCATGTAAGAAGGCAAAAATACATGAATTTATTCTTAGCCTACCTCAAAAATATAATACAATCTTAGCAGAACAAGGTTCACAACTATCAGGTGGTCAAAAACAACGCCTTGTTATTGCAAGAATGTTTGCGAAAGACCCAGAAATATTGCTTTTAGATGAGGCAACTAGCGCACTTGATAGTGTTGTTGAGAAGCAAATCCAAAAAGAATTAGATCAATTAATGGTTGGTAGAACAACAGTAGCGATAGCTCATAGATTAGATACAATTAAGGATTTTGATAAAATTTTTGTTCTTGAACCTAAAAAAGGAATTGTCCAAGAAGGAACATTTAATGAATTAATAGCAAAAGAAGGAATATTCTTAAACCTTTATAAACATCAAGAAAGTCCATTGGAGAAATAAGTATGCAAGCAGATGAAATATTTGAATATAATCAACAACGACGTACTCATCAACTTATTTTTTTAGTTATGAACTCATTAATAAAAAAATGATACTTGACAATTCCTACTTTTTTCTTTGCAACAATAACTGTTATTTTATTAGTTGAAAATATTTATATAACAAACAAGATTTCCGCACTTTTAATAAGTCAGAATTTTGCTGATGTATTTAAAGATAAACAATCACTTGCTAAAATACTACTCTCAGGAAGTGTTATTGATCCGATAAAATTTGATAAATATTATTCTCAAATTATTTCCCATGGTGGAAAAATTGGGGCAAATACTGTACAAGAATTAGTTCAAAGATATTATTATAGTGATGTTACTATCCAAGATGTCAATGGAAATTGATATTTACGAGCACCAATAAATATATTTGGTACTACATGCAACTTCACCGCTAAGCAATATAGCGCACTTATTGCTGTTGATCTATGTTTTGTTATCGTTTCAACATATCTTACATATTTAATGACAAGTATTCTTTCAGAAACAGAAAAAGCTAGATATAAAAATAGACTTATTGCAAAAATAATCGATCAAGATATTCATTACATAAATCATAACAAAATATCAAACTTAATTTCAACTGTTGTAGAACATACAGAAACATTTGCAAATAACCTTAGATTGGCTCCAGTTTTATTTTATCAGGCTACATTGACATTTATATTATCAAGTCTGATTATGTTAGATATAGA